>JAGXSU010000137.1 GCA_018333785.1 Methylomicrobium sp.
GAAATGTTCGGCCAATTGCATATTTACCTCTTGAAATAACTGATCGATGGTTAATCGAAAGCGGGCTGTAGACCCTTGAACTAAAAAAATAATCTTGCTTAAACTTTTTACTTGGGTTCGAATGTCATGTAATAACCGCAATGATCCGAGACAAAGCCATAGTCCTTATCAGTAAATACGGTCCTTCCCGAGGTCACCTTAAGTTCGCTGGCTTTGTGCATGAAGATATAGTCTATACGGTAATCATCCGCCATGTAATCATGCCAATAGGGGTCATTGACCCTGAATACTTTTTCGAACACCCCATGCGCTGTGGCTTCCAGGTATTGATCTTCATACGCATTTGAGTTTACGACAAGATCGTAACCACTGGACCCGGCCACAATATTAAAATCCCCACATAACAAAGTCGCTTTGATACGGGCATTGTGATTGTGCTGAGCCCAGTCATTCAATCGATTGAACTGAGCTTCAAAACCATCCTCCAGCCAGCTCAAATGGGCCGAATAGACGTTCACCAAGCCGATCAAGGGAATATTGAACTGGCCCATGACCACTTTTCTGGAATGAATACTGTAAGCATCATGACTGTCCGAAACATAACGGGCATCCTGCTTGATAAACGGAAAACGGCTTAAAATAGCAACCCCTTCCCGGTATTTATCAAAGCCCAAATGCGCCCAGTCAGTATAAATATGAAACGGTTCGGGAAGCCGTTCATTAATAATTTTCGCCGAGTTGTTCTCCCAATCGCCCATGCCGTCATTCCAGGGTTCCGCCACTTCCTGTAGGCAGACGATATCGGCTTTGACGTCATCAATCGCCCTCGCAATTTGTGACAACTTGTAATCCTGATTATCTTCCTGGTAGCAATGCAAATTCAGAATCAGAATTTTTAACGGGTCATGGCTGAGAACATAATTGCGGCCGTGATTATTATCCCAAATAATCTGGTGCTCGGTTTCGAAGCTGACCGCATATTCAAGCCGAAAACATTGCCCTGCCCTGATCCAGCCTTTCCAGATCGCAATGTCGTATTGATTTGGGTTTCGGGCATTGCTTTGCGTCGTTTTATCCCAAAACATCGATTTAAAATGACACGCGGTTTTCTGGGAATGCTTCCATCGGTCCGTAGACCAGTGAATATAGACTTGACCCTGACCCAAAGACTGCCTGACTGCTACCGTCACCGGAATAAATTTCTGCCCTTCCTGAAAACCGCTGGCAAACTCAATATTTAAAACCGGCGCATCCGTCAGTAATTGAACACCGGAATCGGCCTGACTCGAGTAATTGAAGCCATGATTATTATCCCAGAATTCATGGCCTGCGACGCGATAGCGCACTGCAAATTCAATATTTCCGGGCAAAGGGCGCTTGATAGTTCTTTTGAAATGAGCCTGAACGTACCAATATTCCTGATTTTCACCAGCCGAACTATGGAACAAAACGGGCAATGTCTGCCATACACCGTCTTCACCGGCCCAAATGATTTCAACGGTTTTATCGTAACCGGCATTCTCAATGGTCATAAAAAACGCCAGCGTTTGCTGCACCGTTTTTTTGCTTCGGCCGAAAACATTACTTACATAAATCAGCTTGATTTTGTCCATTGACTCGTCACTCGTTTTTAAATGCTTAGCTTAAATAAGCGCTGAAGCCATGATACAACAACACAGTAAGAGAAAAACTAAAAAAATGAGCTTAAATAATCAATGCTAAATTTCTATTAGCACCAACAAACGCTAAACTAACAGGCAAGCCAGACCCGCTGGATTATTCATTCCTTATAACAAACGACCGAAAGCTATCGTGACAACCTTATTCCCCCTGCCCCAAAATCATCCGCAACGCTTTGTCCTGCATAACGAAGTGCATGCCCGTGCCTCTCTGACCCTGGACTTACCAATCAGAGCCAGCCATCTCGCCTTGTTATTGACGAGTGATGAAAAACAGCGTGAGCGCGAGCACTTGAGCAAACTTTGCCAGCGCTACGGCAAACCCAGCCCGGATAAAGACGCCGATCACCTCAGTGCAACCTTCGATAACTTTCAAATCCGCTGGGAACAACATGGAGAATTCAGTACCTATACTTTTTATGTACAAAACATACCCAGCGATCCGTTTTCAGAACCCGCGCTTAAACAAGTCCCTGTAGATTGGCTGTCCGGATTACCCGGCCAAATGATGGTTGCCGCTCATGCGGCGATTAAATCGGCACCGGCTCCCGATGAGCGTGAGGAAACTGATTTATCACCGATTGCCGCTCATTTTTCCAATAATCCGGTAGTTGGTTCCAAAGTGACTGGCGGGGCGGCACAGGTTTTCACTGACTTTAAGATTCATGTAGACGGCTTTAGCCGCTTTCTGATTATCAATCACAGCTTAAGAACCGAACAGGCAGGACGCTTATTACACCGTTTGTTTGAGATTGAAGTTTACCGGGTCATGGCCTTACTGGCTTTCCCGATTGCCAGAAAACTGGCTCCGGATTTGAAACAAGCAGACCGTAAACTTTACACCATCACCAATGCAATGGCGCAATCTGACAACAGTAACGACGCCCAACTATTGGATGAGCTAACGGCGCTGGCTGCAGAAATTGAGAATCATATCTCCAGCAATCATTTTCGCTTTGCCGCCGCCGGTGCTTATTATCAGCTAGTCGGGCAGCGCCTTGAAGATTTACGGGAAGTCAGAATACAGGGCATCCAAACCTTGGGTGAATTTATCAAACGGAGGATGGAGCCCGCGATCAACACCTGCCAATCGACTTCCAAACGGTTCAAGTCGCTTTCGGAAAGAGTCGGCAATACCAGCCAACTGCTACGGACCCGCGTTGATATCGTCATCGAACGGCAAAATCAGGGCCTGCTGACTTCAATGGCGTTACGGGCAAAAATGCAATTTCGAATGCAACAAACCGTTGAAGGCATTTCCATCGTCGCCATTACTTATTATGCCGCCGGCCTGATCGGTTCAATCGCCAAAGCCCTGCATGCAGCAGGCTGGCATGTCAGTCCGGAAATAGCGGTGGGGGTATCGATACCGGTTATCATGATAGCCGTTGCTCTGGGTCTTAAACGGATTCATAAAATTATTGAGAGCACGACGGAGGAGTAAAATCCCTTCCTGCCCTTAAATCACCAACCACGCAGATCAAAGTATGAACGACTCGCCGACTAATTCACCGTTACGCTATTTGATTCCAGCTACGTTATTGACCGGGCTTTTAATGCTGGGTTATTGGGTATTGAGCGATTTTTTGCAGGCATTGACCTGGGCGTTTATCTTGGTTTACTCGACTTGGCCGGTTTATCGCCGAGTGCGGACTTTTTTTAAGGGTAACGCAACGGTGAGCGCACTGTTGATGACCAGCTTCACTGCCGCCTTAATATTTGTTGTTGTGTTCTGGATGGCTGCAGTGCTGCAGGAAGAACTGAAAATAGCGTATCAGGCGATAGTCGTCGATTTATTGCAAGACCCTTACGAATTGCCGGAATTCATCCGACATATTCCCTGGATGGGTGATTATCTGCAGGAACGGCTGGACTATGTGGTCAGCGACCGAGCCGGTGTCAAGGCCCAGCTGGCGAATTGGGCCAAGCAATGGCTAGGTTATCTGGGCACGATTTTAGGGGGTATCGGTCATTACATAATGAAACTCGCGGTTGTGACCGTTACCGTCTTTTTTTGTTTTCGCGATGGTGAAAAAGCAGTAGAACAACTTCGCAAAGGCTTGGTCCGTTTTCTGGGCAAGCATCAAAATATTTATCTGCCAGCTATTGCCAATACGACCAGCGCAGTGGTTTACGGACTGGTTCTTACCGCGCTAAGCCAGGGTGTTTTGGCTGGACTGGGTTTTTATTTCGCCGATGTTAACGCCCCTGTATTGTTTGCAGCACTTACCGCACTGCTCGCTATGGTACCTATGGTCGGTGCTGCCTTGATCTGGTTACCTATCGGCATCGCTCTTATCATAATGGATCGATTTTCGGATGGCCTAGGCGTGCTTCTTTGGGGCGGATTGGTCGTCAGTACCGTGGACAATGTCATACGGCCGCTAATCATCAGCGGCGCGGGAAAGGTGCCTTTTTTAGTCGTCTTCTTCGGCGTGTTGGGTGGCTTGTCCGCTTTCGGAGCCCTTGGCCTTTTCCTCGGTCCGATCATATTGGCGGTTTTGTTGGCGGTATGGCGAGCATGGCTGGAGCAACAAAACGAAGGGCAATAACATCGCGACAAGGGCCCATCAAAAAACCACTGTCAAATCAAAGTAAGCGTAACTTATCAAACCGTTGCCGCTAAAGAACGTGATCGCTTTATTCCTAAAAAAGGCTGGGATTATATAGGCCAGTTAACCTCATTTATCTATTACCGCTTTATCATTTGTCTAACAGCAAGACCTCTATACTCTGACGTTCTTCGTCTGTCAATTCAAACTCGAAAATCTGCAAATCCTCTGACATATGTTTTAGCGAGGTGGTGCCGGTTAATGGAATGATGTCAATTTGGCTCAAATAGCGGAAAAAGATTTGCGCTTCGGTGCGCCCGTGTTTTGCCGCCAGTTTTTTTAGAACCTCATGACCCAGAACATGAGGGTTAGCCGTCAGCGTCCAAAAGCTTTGATAGATGATGTGCTGTTGTTTGCAATATTCACGGATACTGCGGTCATAGTGTTTATCGGCATAAAACCGGTTTTGCAGCACAGCCGGCTTGATCGCTGCGTGCCGGTATAAATACTCAAGTTGCTTGAGATCATAGCAATTGCTGATGCCCAGTTGTTTAACGCCGTCTTCAGTAAAGATCCTCTCCATTGCCTGCCAGACTTCCAGCAGTTGCTGAGCATCATTCAAAGGCGAATGCAGCACCAGACAATCCAGATATCCGGTTTTGAGGTTAGCCAGCGACACCTCAAACGACTGCGCCACCTGCTCACTGAGACTCGCCTTGGCATCATAAGGCACCTGCAAGGGATCTTGCCCGTCTAACGGCGTAAACTTGGTCTGCAAATATAAATCGCTACGCTCCAAACCCTCTCCCAAAGACGCCGCCACGCCCTCACCGACACCGGCTTCGTTATAATGCTTGGGCTGACAAGCCGTATCGATACCTCTGAAGCCTTGCTGCATGGCCTGCTGGACCAGTGCAGCGGTACGTTCTTTCTTCCAGGCCGTCCCGTAAATAATTCTAGGCATTTTTACGTTATAAGCGGAAGTCAAATAGTGGTTTGGATTCATGAGAAGACAACCTGAACAATGACGTGTAAAAAGATAAACCAAAAATGACCCGTTGAAACAGGATAAAAGTCTTTGCCTGAGTTGAACGAGAGCGGTAAGTCAAGACGAGCGTCGCGCCGGATTGCGACTATCGCCCAACCCGGCTTACGGCTTTTTCTTTTTAGCTTTAATGGTATTGTAAATTTTGTAGCAGAGAATGGAACCGGACAGAACGAAGGTGATTAAATTGGCCATAATAATGGCATAGTCTTGTTTTTGAATGCCATAGACCAACCACAACAGAACACCCAGCGTAAACGCGCTGTACATCCCCAATGAAAGGGATTCGGTATTACGGGTTTTGATCGTCAGTATGGCTTGGGGCAGGAATGAGGCAGTCGTCAAAGCTGCGGCAATATAGCCCACTAAATCAGGCATGTAGGTCAGCATCATTTATTCATCATTTTGTAAGCGATGCCGCCAATCACGACGATAGTAACCGTAGCCCAGCCTATCCAGTCCATGTATTTGCGTAAATTTGACTCCAGCTTTTCCCCGCCTGCCGCTATCAGTAACGAAACCAGAAAAAATCGGCCGCCACGGCCAATCAAAGAGGCCAACACAAACGGAATAAACGCCATATTCAAAGCACCAGCTGCAATGGTAAAGACTTTGTACGGTATCGGCGAAAAGCCAGCGATAAAAACGGCCCAAAAACCCCATTCGCCAAACCAGGCAATGGCTTTTGTATAGTTATCCCAGTAATGCGTGGTTTTGAGCCAAGGCTCAATATTATCAAACAGAAAGTAACCTATTTCATAACCGAAAACTCCGCCCAGCACTGACGCAATCGTAGTCCAAATGGCGAACCGAAAAGCTTTGGAGGGCTGAGCCAAGGCCATGGGCGCCAGCATTACATCTGGCGGTATCGGAAAAAAAGAGGACTCGGCAAAACTTAAGATACACAGATAGGTTAAAGCGTTGCGATGCCTGGACCAAAGCAGCACCCGGTCATAGAGTTTTTTAAACATTCGGTTTATTGCCTTCCTGGGAGTAAAGGGACAAAGCTGACAGGTTCCATCGCTTCAACTTTAAAATCATTTTCAGTGCGGGTGACGCGTTGCAAGACCTGCCCCCCCGCTTTACCTATGGGTATCAGCATCGTCCCGCCTACTGCCATTTGCATTAATAAATTTTCAGGTATTTCCGGCGGCGCAGCTGTCACCATGATGCCGTCATACGGCGCATGTTCTTCCCAGCCCCAGCCGCCGTCACTGTGTAAATAACTGACATTTTTTATTTTTATGGACCAGAGCAGGTTCTTGGCCTTTTTTTGCAAAGGCTGTATCCGTTCCACGGTATACACATGATCAATCAATTGCGCCAGAATTGCCGTCTGGTAACCGCAACCGGTACCGATTTCCAATACCTTGGTCAAAGGACCGGGAGCCAGCAAAAGTTCAGTCATTTTTGCGACGATATAAGGCTGCGAAATCGTCTGGTTATAGCCTATTGGCAGCGCAGTATCTTCATAAGCCCGGCTGGCCAGGGCTTCATCCACAAACAAATGCCTGGGGGTATTGCGCATCGCATCCAAAATTTTACGATTATGGATGCCCTGCTCTTCCAGCCTGCTTATCATGCGTTCACGGGTCCGCATGGAGGTCATGCCTATGCCGTTGACATTTTGCTTCATAACCAGGCTCCCTCGTGGGGTAACCAGTTTTTCAATCCGTCAATACGTTCATGCCAGGTCAGATCCAATTGCAGCGGCGTTACGGATACATAACCGGCTTTGACGGCATAAAAATCGGTACCAGGGCCCGCATCCTGTTCAGGACCTGGAGGCCCCACCCAGTAAATCAGCCTGCCCCGGGGATCGTGACTACTGATCATAGCTTCAGCTTTATGGCGCTGACCCAGGCGCGTTGCCTGAAAGCCTTTCAATTCGAGCAAGGGCAGATCGGGTACGTTAACATTCAGTAAAGTGTCCTGGGGTAAAGGCGAATCAATCAGTCGTTTCAGGATTGTCACAGCAACATGCGCAGCCGTATCAAAGTGCACAGGATCACTGGACGCCAATGAAATAGCAACAGCAGGCAAACCCAAAAAACGGCCTTCTGTCGCAGCGGCTACCGTACCCGAATATAGAACATCATCACCCAGATTAGCGCCATGATTGATGCCGGCAAAAACCATATCCGGTTCCTTGTCCAGCAATCCGGTTATTGCTAAATGAACACAATCAGTTGGCGTCCCGTCGACTTTGACAAAACCGTTCTCGCCCATTTGAGCACGCAACGGCATTTCAAGGGTTAGCGAGTTGCTCGCAGCACTTCTATTTTTATCGGGGGCTACAACCGATATTTCTGCATATTTGTTTAATGCATTGGCTAATGCAGCTAAACCCGGCGCCAGATAACCGTCATCATTACTCAACAGAATGTGCATTTCAGTTCGCTCTGAACAACAATAAGCTATAAAATCAGCAATGTTAGCAACTTATCAAAGCAAAATCAGCTCACGTGAGAAAAAAAAACATAACACCTGAAGACAGGGAGTTATTTAGACAATCGGTAGGCACCGTAAAATCGATAAAAAGCGACCGGATTGCTATGGATAACGGGAAGAAACCCAAGCCCATACCCAGAACTCAAGCAGCTGAAGTTGAAAACGTGTTGAATCATGAAATCGGCGTCACAGAAATGTTGAGCCTGGAAGATACGCTCAGTTTCATCAGCCCCGGCCTGCAAAAAAATGTGTTAAAAAAATTGCGGCACGGCAATTACGGACTGGATGCGGAAATTGATCTGCACGGCTTAACCAGTCAGGAAGCCAAACGGCAACTGCTGGATTTTTTGCATCGCGCCGTCCAGGAAGGCTGCCGTTGTGTGTGTATTGTGCACGGCAAAGGCTACCGATCTCCTGACAACCACCCGATTTTGAAGAATAATCTTAATCTCTGGCTACGGCAGCATAAGGAGGTTCAGGCGTTTTGCTCTGCACCGCCCAGACAAGGCGGAACAGGCGCCGTTTTTGTGTTACTGCAACTGGCGGAAAAATTTAACCGCCACGAAGAAACGAATGACCGTTAGATAAGCGAGCAATCGAATCCGGCTTCACGATATTAAAATAGGACCGTTATCAGTAACCCAACCTCAATCAACAGTCCATTCAACTAAACCACTGTAAGCCGTGCCTATGACTAAAAGGCCGAAGACGATACGATACCAGGCGAAAACAGTAAAATCATGATGGCTGATGTAACGAAGCAAGCCTCTTACAGCCAGTAAGGCACTGAAAAAAGCCGCCAGAATCCCGACACCGAAGATAGGTAAATCGTCACTGTTCAAGAGATCATGATGCTTGTATAAATCATAGAGGCTGGCAATAATCAGCGTGGGTATCGCCAAAAAGAATGAAAATTCAGTTGCCGCTTTGCGTGATAAACCGAAAAACAAGCCGCCGATAATCGTAGAACCTGATCGGGAGGTTCCCGGAATGAGCGCCAAAGCTTGAGCAAACCCCAACTTTAAAGCATCGGACCAGCTTAAATCCTCAACTTCGTGAATGCGGACGGTGTGTTCTCTTTTTTCCGCCCAGAAAATAATAAAGGCACCGACGATAAAAGCGGTTGCAACCGGTATCGGTTTAAACAAATAGGCTTTGATCAAACTACCGAATAACAAACCGAGAATGGCAAGCGGCATAAACGCAATCGCCAGATTCAATGTAAATTTAACCGCAGCCGCTTCCCATTTGAACAAGCCCCGGATCACCGAACCGATTTTAACCCGGTATTCCCAGCAGATTGCGAAAATGGCGCCCGTTTGAATGACTATTGAAAAAACCTTGCTGGTTTCGCCGGTGTAGTTTAGCAAATCACCGGCCAAAATAAGATGGCCCGTACTGGAAATAGGCAAGAACTCGGTCAGCCCTTCGACAATACCCAATATGATTGCTTTTACCGCTAAAATTAAATCCATTCTTTCCTCGTTTAATACTTGATAATTTCTCGTAATACCGCCGTGGCATAACTCCCCGCCGGTAAAGTAAAACTCAGTTCCAACTCATTTTCAGTTAAATACTGCCAACTCAAAGACTCTATATTGATGCGAAGCGGCCGGATATCGGGTTCAAGACCGGCATCGCTCAAGCCCTGAGCTAATTCTGACAAACAGGAAGGTAAAGATGGATCCAGGTAATCATCCATCTTCATGCCTTTTCCCCATAAAAAAACCGCAGGATGAATCTGTTTTGCCGATAAGCGCTGCACTATCGTTTCATCCGGCTGTTCCATTGTAAAAAAGCTGTGTGACAAATCGAATACATAAGTATCTCCAGGAAGCGGCTGATTCCAGGTATTTTGCGCCACACGCCGGGCCAGCAAGCAATTGAACAAATACGATCTTGCTGCCGATAAATAAATACTGCGCTGTTCGCGTTTGCATTTCATGCCTTTGAACATCGCCAAAGCTTTAGTTACATTTTGCCCACCATGGCCGAAACGCTGTTCGCCAAAGTAATTGGCAATGCCTTCTTTTTGCAGGGTTTCCAGGTGGCTTTGCGTCAGTGCTTTATCGCCGACCCACTGCCGGATAACAATTTTAAAACGATTGCCTGATAGTACGCCGCGTTTTAGTTTCCGGGCATGGCGCACTTCCTGAAGCACACGCATCGTATCCGTTTCTATTAATGACCAATCCGGAGCTTGCTTACCGGGCAACCAGACACTGAACCACTGCGTGGTTACGGCATGCCGGTCTTTTAAACCGGCATAGCTTACATCGTGCTGCCTGACGCCTGCGAAACGAGCGAGACAGCGGGCGACATATTCGGTATTTTCGCCTGATTTTTCGATCTGCAGAAAAACGTGTTCCCCTTCACCTGAGGGTAAAAAAGACAGGTTTTCATATACGAAAAAATCTTCCGGTCTATCCCTAATAGAGCCCTGTCCGGCAGGACCGCCCAATACATAAGGCCAATCGGGCAATTCAATCGGTGTTACAACATTATTTTGTGAGTCTTGGGTCAAGGCGAAACCATTAAGGTTTGTAATGTTCAAAGGAATTATAGACAAGCTCGAGCCAGATAGTCAGTATCTGCAGGTCAACGCTAAAAGGCAGCATATTTTTGTCCGACGTGCTGTAGGGTATGATCACATAATAACACGACCATGGGCTTAACTGGACAATCGCAGCTTCGCTGTCTATTATGCAAATCCTGATTATGAAGAAGAAAAATTAGGCCTTCCTTATCTTTCGGTTACTATACCTTTCGCACTTCAAATTTCGGCATTGCCTAAGGCGGCAACGGGGTGTTCGGCAAAGGCTTTGCCAGCAGGGATTCTGGCATAGAGCCTATAGGGATGTATTTACGGCGTCCTTTGACGGGCACCCCGGTGCCGAATTTCGATCTACGATGGCGATAAAGCGATGGCTGATGTTTATACGGCATGGGTATTAATATGGATCATTCGAACCAGTTTAAACAATTCAACATCGCTCACCAACACAAAAACCGGCTCCGTATTATTGCCCATTGCCTGATCAAAGACGGCGAACGCGCACTGATTCTGCGCATCCTGTTACTCAAACGCGAAGCGATCAAAGACGTCAAGATTGTTCCTTACATTGGATCAGTCACCCTACGCTATGATGCGGCTCAACTTCCGACAGCCAATCTGCTGATGCTGCTAGAGGCGATCCTGACGAACGTCGGATTAAAACCCAAACAGGTCATAGATGCGTTGGGGATCAAAAAAACGGCACTCCAGGGTTCAGCAAAAACCATTAATTTTGCGATCCAGGGCATGAGTTGTTCGTCTTGTGCTTTATATATCGAAATGATGCTGAAGCGAGACCCGAAAGTGTCTCATGCTTCGGTTAATTTCATCACTGAAACAGCCAGCGTAACCGGCACCCTGTCCAAAAAAGAACTGTTCGCCCTGATCAATGCCAATGGCTATCAGGCCGTTTCCATGGACACGATCAGTGAGCGCAAGGAAATGTTCAAGATGGAAAACCGGCATCGCCAAGAAGCCAAAAATCAACTGATCCTCGCCGGCGCATTAAGCTTGCCTATTCCGTTACTGAGCATTTTCGGCAAGCGCTCCCTGCCCGTTATTTTGATCCAGGCAACACTGAGTTCAATCGTGGTGTTTTGGAGTGGCAAAGATTTTTTCAAGAATGCCGCCAGACACGCCAAACAGCGGTCCGCAGATATGGATACACTGATCGCACTGGGCGTTGGCGCCGCATACCTGTATAGCCTGCCCAGTTTGTTCAGACGCAGCAGTCATGTCTATTTTGAGGCCGCTTCAGGCATTATCGCTTTTGTGTTACTGGGACGGTTTCTGGAAGAAGTGGCCAAAGGCGAAGTCTTGAGAGACATTCGCAAACTGGTCAATCAACAGCCGCAGGAAGCAACGCTGCTAAAGGGAACGGTCGAAATCCGGATTCCGGTGGAAGATATTTTAGTGGGGGACATTCTGCTGATTCGTCCCGGCGAAAAAATTCCTGCCGACGGCGAGGTCATTAAAGGCTTGTCCATGGTTAATGAAGCCCCGGTGACCGGGACCGGCGCCCCCTGCATTAAAGAGGCAGGCCATCAGGTACTGGACGGCAGTATGAACGGCAGCGGCGTCCTTCAGGTGCGGGCTACGGCAACCGGAACCAATACCGTCTTATCGGGGCTGGTTCATATGGTTGATCAGGCACAAACATCCAAATTACCGATTCAAAAAACGGTGGATAAAATTTCGGCCGTGTTCGTGCCATCCGTTATTGTTCTAGCCGGTGTCACTTTCGGCGGCTGGCTGTTTAAGGGTGAAAAACTGGCTCATGCGCTGGCCAATGCCATATCGGTATTGCTGATTTCCTGTCCATGCGCGCTGGGCCTCGCAACGCCCGCCGCGACAATGGTCGGTACGGGCCAGGCCGCCAGAAAAGGTATCTATATCAGAAACGGGGTTGCGCTTGAAACAGCCGCTAATTTACAAATCATTATCTTTGACAAAACCGGCACTATTACAGAAGGCAAGCCGGAAATCAGCGATCTGTTAAATGTGTCGGCTTGGGATGACGATACGTTAATACAACTGGCTGCCTCTGCTGAATTTAACTCTGAGCATTTTTTAGCCAAAGCCATAGTCGATTACGCTCGCAGCAAGGACTTGACTATTCTGGAATCCTCACACTTTCACAGCATTCCTGACCGGGGCGTTCGCGCCACGGTAGGTGAACATGAAGTATTGCTGGGTAATGAACCCTGGTTAAATGAAAAACATATCGACCTCGGCGCGTTAGCGGCAACGGCAAAAAAACTGAGCGCTTTGGGAAGAACGCTTGTTTTTTTGGCGATCGATAATCAACCTTGCGCGTTATTTGCATTTATCGATCCTATCCGGCCCCATGCCAGGGAAGTTATCCAGAAACTGCATGACATGGGCATCCAAACCTTGATGGTAACCGGTGATACGGAACAGGCCGCTAATCAAATTGCAGGGGAAGTCGGCATTACGACAGTGATTGCTGATGCCAGCCCGGCCAGAAAACTCAAAATCATTCGTGATCTGCAGAGCCAGGGCAAGCACGTTGCGATGGTAGGCGACGGCATCAATGATGCGCCGGCTCTTGCCGCCGCCGATGTGGGCATGTCCATAGGCAAAGCTACCGGCATTGCGATTGAAACCTCCGATCTGATTTTGATTAACGGTGATATCGCTCAAGTCGCTGAATCAATAGAATTGAGCGGCAGAACATTGGCTGTCATCAAGCAAAATCTTTTCTGGGCCTTCAGCTATAACGCTCTGGCGATTCCGGTTGCAATGGCCGGGCGGCTCAATCCGCTGATTGCATCCGGCGCGATGGCTTTAAGCTCGGTTTCGGTAATAGCCAATTCACTGCGACTCAAAGACAAATAGACACATAAAAGCGTTTAATATGTCTGAATTTATACCTTTCGCACTTCAAATTTCGGCTGTGCCAAAGGAGGCAACGGGTTGTTCCGCAAAGGCTATGCCAGCATGGATGCTGGCATAGAGCCTATAGGGATGTATTTACGGCGTCTTTTGACGGACACCCCGGTGCCGAATTTCGATCTACGATGGATATAACTTCTTTATGTTTTAAACCTTGTGCAATAAAGTCTTAGCCAACAAGGCAGATTGTTTCACTGTGCATAATCCGCCTATTCGCCTGCCCTAACAGTAAGCAGCTTTGGTAATGACTTTATGAAAATATCTGCTCGTTGTGGCGATACCTGATTAATTTTTTCGCATCGCCAATACCCGGTATGACTAAAGTCTAACCTGCATTAAAAGGATGGCTGCCATGCATAACTCTAAAATCACCATTGACGGCAATGAAGCGGCAGCCCATGTCGCTTATTTAACCAACGAAGTCATTGCCATTTACCCCATCACTCCCGCTTCACCCATGGGCGAACTAGCCGACAAATGGGCGTCGGAAAATCGCAAGAACATCTGGGGCACGACACCCAGCGTCATAGAAATGCAAAGCGAAGGTGGGGCCGCCGGGGCCATACACGGCGCACTCCAGAATGGCGCTCTGGCAACTACGTTTACCGCTTCCCAGGGCTTGCTACTGATGATTCCCAATATGTACAAGATTGCCGGGGAACTTACTCCGGCCGTTTTTCATATCGCGGCACGGTCTATAGCCAGTCAGGCTTTGTCTATTTTTGGCGACCACAGCGATGTGATGTCGGCACGAGCGACTGGCTTTGCCTTCCTGGCCTCCAACTCCGTTCAGGAGGTCATGGATTTTGCATTGATTGCTCAAGCGGCAACGCTTAAAGCCCGCATTCCTATCCTCCATTTCTTTGACGGTTTCAGAACTTCGCACGAGGTTGCCAGTATAGAACCAGTCAGTACCGAAACCGTGCGGGCACTGATCGATGACGATCTTGTTCAGGCACACCGCCAGCGGGCATTGTCGCCGGAACACCCGGTGTTACGCGGCAGCACACAAAATCCTGATGTATTCTTTCAGGCGCGGGAGTCGGTGACGCCTTTCTACCAAGCCATGCCGGGTATTGTTCAAGAAATCATGGATCGCTTCGCCGCATTAACCGGCCGTCACTATCATATTTTTGACTATACCGGCCCTGCCGATGCGGATAAAGTCATCATCCTGATGGGTTCTGGCGCTGAAACCGTTGAAGAAACGCTGTGCCACCTGAACGAAAGCGGAGAAAAGAACGGCCTGTTGAAAGTCCGCCTGTACCGGCCATTTTGTCCGGAAGCCTTGCTGGCGGCACTTCCATCGACGGTTCGCAGCATTGCGGTTTTGGATAGAACCAAGGAACCCGGGGCCGATGGAGAGCCTCTTTATAAAGATGTGATCACCGCTGTGGCGCAGGATCAGATGAACGATAATCCGCGTTTTAGCCGCTTACCGCGGGTTATCGGGGGCCGCTACGGTTTATCATCCAAAGAATTTACACCGGGCATGGTCAAGGCCGTCTATGATGAATTGAGCCTGACCCAGCCCAAGCAGCCGTTTACGATCGGTATTATCGATGATGTCAGCCTTACCAGCCTCTCCTGGGACCCCTCATTCAGAAGCGATGCATCCAAACAAACGTTCAGTGCAATTTTTTATGGCTTAGGCAGTGACGGCACGGTCAGCGCGAATAAAAATTCAATTAAAATTATCGGCGATAAAACCCAAAGCTACGCTCAAGGTTATTTTGTTTACGATTCCAAAAAAGCCGGTGCGGTGACCGTTTCACATTTGCGCTTTGGGAGCGATAAGATTCGCTCCAGTTATCTGATCGAGGATCACGAAGCCCGCTTTGTCGCTTGCCACCAGCCGGTTTTTCTGGAGCGTTACCCGATGCTGGATAAAGCCGCCCCCGGCAGTGTTTTTTTGTTAAACACCGCTTTACCGATTGAAGAAGTGTGGTCCTCATTGCCCCGTTCCATGCAAACCGCACTGATAGAAAAGCACATCGAGTTTTATGTGATCGATGCTTATGCCATCGCTCAAGCCTGCGGCATGGGTCGCTTGATCAATACCGTCATGCAGAGCTGCTTTTTTGCCCTGGTCAGTATTATTCCCAAAACAGAAGCCATTGACGCAATCAAGAATGCGGTACAAAAAACCTATGCAAAAGCCGGAAAACGGATTCTGGATGCCAATCTAAAAGCCATAGACGCGGCACTGGCCGGACTCCACCAAGTCGCCGTTCCGGCTCAAGTCAGCAGCACTCATGAAATACCGCATTCCGTCTCAGACGATGCCCCGTCTTTCATACGTGAAGTTACCGGCGAAATCATGTCCGGACGGGGTGACGCCATCCCGGTTAGTCGCTTTTCCGCTGACGGCACATTTCCTACCGGCACTTCTCGCCTGGATAAACGCAATCTGGCATTACAGATTCCGGTTTGGGAGCCGGATATTTGTACGCAATGCGGCAAGTGTGTATTCGTTTGTCCCCATTCGGTCATTCGCAGTAAATTATTTACCGATGACAGCGTTGCCGATGCACCCGAGACGTTCAAGCATGTTCCGGTGCTAAGCAAAGCCTTTGGCAACGGCCTTCAGATCAGTTATCAGGTCTCTCCTGAAGACTGTACCGGGTGTAATCTTTGCGTTGAAGTCTGCCCGATTCGCGACCGGGAAAATCCCGCTCGCAAAGCCTTGAATATGGCCCCCCAACCGCCCTTGCGTGAACAGGAAAGCATCAACTGGGATTTTTTCGAGCATCTGCCAGAATACGCCCGTACCGGATTGCATCACAACAAAATCCCTGAAGCCATGCATTTGCAACCGCTGTTTGAGTTTTCAAGTGCCTGCGTCGGCTGTGGTGAAACTCCTTATATCCGCCTCGCGACCCAGTTATTCGGTGACCGCATGGTCGTTGCCAATGCAACCGGCTGTTCATCGATTTATGGCGGAAATCTGCCGACAACACCGTGGACAAAAAATGCACAAGGCCGGGGACCGGCATGGGCTAACTCACTCTTCGAAGATAACGCTGAATTCGGCTTGGGCATGCGCATAGCCATCGATAAACAAAGAGAGTATGCGGCCGAATTACTGTTGTCGTTACGCGAAATGGCCGGTGCGGAGTTGGTAGATACCATCCTACACGCCGATCAAAATGATGAGGCGGGTATTTATGAGCAACGTGAGCGGATCGAACAATTAAAACACAGACTGTCCGGATTGCCGGGGGCCACGCCCAAATACCTGCTGAGCGTCATCGACACGTTGATCAAACGCAGTGTCTGGATCATAGGCGGCGACGGCTGGGGATATGATATCGGTTTTGGCGGTTTGGATCATGTTTTCGCGGCGGGACGCAATGTGAATATTCTGTTACTGGACACCGAAGTTTATTCCAACACCGGCGGCCAAACATCCAAATCGACACCGCGCGGCGCTATTGCAAAGTTTTCTGCCGGGGGCAAAAGCACGCCGAAAAAAGATCTTGCCAGGCTGGCCATGGATTATGAACACGTGTATGTCGCGCAAGTGGCATACGGTGCAAAAGACACCCAGACCCTGCGCGCTTTTCTCGAAGCCGAATCCTATCCCGGAACATCATTGATCATTGCTTACAGCCCCTGTATCGCTCATGGCGTTGACTTATCGAACAATCTGCGGCAACAGGATATGGCCGTCCGTTCCGGACATTGGCCACTGTTACGATACGATCCCCGCGCCGCCGATTCAGGCCACAACCCCTTACAATTGGACAGTCAGAAACCCTCCATCCCCTTCCGGGATTATGCGATGACGGAAGCCCGGTTCAGCATGCTCAGCAGAACCCATCCTGACGAATCTGAAAAATTCATGCGCCAATCACAACAGGATGTGAATAAACGTTACCAGTATTACCGGGATTTGGCGGATAAGCTCTTTGAAAAGAAGGCCGATACCAAAGGAGAAAAAGCATGAACAGCATCGATCTGACCACCGACTATTTAGGCTTGAAACTGACCAATCCACTGATTGCCTCGGCTTCGCCGCTTTCGCGCAGTATTGACAGCGCCAGACAACTGGAGGATGCAGGTGCTGCAGCGATTGTCATGTATTCGTTATTTGAGGAAGAGTTGCGCCATCAGGAAGAGGAGACCGCCCGATTCATGATCCATCAAGAGATAGGCTTTGGTGAAGCGGATAGTTTTCTGCCCTTTGATGACCGGTTTGAACATGGCTTGGATCAGTACCTTAACCAGTTGAGCGCATTAAAGAATGCGCTGGATATACCGGTTATTGCCAGCCTTAATGGCGTCTCGCTGGATGGCTGGGTGGACCACGGAAAATTACTTCAGGAAGCAGGCGCGGATGCTCTGGAGTTAAATGTCTATTATCTGAGCAGCCGGATTGAAGAATCGGGAGAAGCGATAGAATCGCGTTACGTGACATTGCTTGAAGCCTTGCGTAGACAAGTATCCATTCCCATTGCGATGAAACTCTCGCCCTATTTCAGCAGTCCGGCGCATTTTATTAAACGGCTCGATCAGGCCGGTGCCGATGCCGTGGTATTGTTTAACCGCTTTTACCAACCCGATATCGATCTGGATACGCTGCAAGTCATCTCGCAACTGCAATGGTCTCGCTCAGCGGATATTCAACTGTCATTACGCTGGGTCGCGTTACTGTATGGAAAACTCAATTTGTCCCTGGCCACCACCAGCGGCGCGCACAATGCTAACGACGTGTTGAAATTACTGCTCGCCGGCGCCGATGCCATTCAGTTATGTTCAGTACTGCTAGAGCACGGACCAGCTTTTCTGAGCACTATCAAAGAGGGTCTGACTCGCTGGCTGGAAACCAAAGAATATGCGGCAGTATCCGAGATCAAAGGTTTATTGAGCCAGAAACAAATCTCAAATCCGCAGGTTTTTGAACGGTCAAATTATATCAACCTGCTTGACGGTTACAGCCGGTCGGAAGGGGTCAGAAGCTAACTGTCAACTGAATGAAGGGTCAATAGCCGAATGTCATTCTCTACTTTTTATCGATGGGATAAAGTGAGGAGACATTTCCCGCCGGTGAGGTTTGTGATTCTCCAGCGAATATTTTGGCCGGCCCACGTTTTTTGACCTGATCAATCCGGATTATTTTGTGCATCGGTATAAAGGAGCGATTAACGTTTTCAAACTCTGAGCGCAATTTTTCTTCGGTAGGATCGATCAATATGGCGCTTTTCTCACCAAAAACGAAGTCTTCTACCGTCACAAAACCATAGATATCGCTTTGATAAACATTTTTAGCGTAGATTTCATAGATCTGGTCTTGATTGACAAAAACAACCTTGTATAAGTGTTTATCCGACATTTCAAAAAGTAGTTAATAAAGGGAGGTCTAACTTGAATGTTTTACAACCATCAAATACTGAGCTTTACCCTGTATCAAAAGTGAATTCGGGGTTCATTTTTGATACAGATTAGCCCTACGCATTGGACTGAACTTGCAAGATAATACCGGTCTTAAGCTCACAAAGCGAGTTTGATCATAGCCCTAAAAAATAAAAACGGCACATTAGAGCCAGATTCAAAATAAAAAAGCCATAGGCTGGTGAATAATCACCTTCGCAAATAGCTGCTTGCTGCTGTCTTGCAACTATCTTTAAACAATATCAATTTATTCGGTATATTCTTTGAGTCCAAGATTATTAATTTTACTGATTATATTGGGAACTTGACTGAGCACGAATGAATTGGTTACATGTTGGTTATCTCTAAATACAATTATCCCGCTCGAATTTTGTGCAGAGCAAATTCCATCCGGACAGACAAGATCGTTTAAATTCAACAGATTGACATTAGGATACGCCTGCGAAGCCGTTTTTAGATAATCAGCTACATCATCATAGGGTTTGGTAGTTATTTTTTCTTGACAGGTAAAATTCTGGGGATTTAGGAAATTGATTTCTTTACTATTTAACCAGCGAACAACTATACCCGGACCATCTGCATTCCAGCGAGAAAGACAATTGGGACCATCAAATGACATAGTGGGGATGCCGGAGATGATGATGATATGTTCCGTGACTCCTATTAGTTGCGAAATTACTGTTTTCGAACCATCTATCCACTCTTCTTCCTTGAAAGGATAGGTCGAAGAATTACCAATAACTAATAGGTCAGGGCGTAAATTTTGAATGTAGCTGATGGCTGCTTCACGCCATTCGGTACATACTGTATATATTTTCTTGATTCGTTCGTAGTAAAACTCTCTGTCCACAATAGGACAAGCTGATTTTGTTAACACAATGATACGCCACTTTGGCGATTTAAAAATTTCGGGAAGCATTGAAACCCACATTGCACCGACACTGTCACCAATTAGTACAAGCGTTTTAGGAGCTTCATTATTACCAATAACACAGGGCTGAACTTTAGCACTTGAGTACCAACTGTCGCAACCTTCAGAATATGCATAGTAAATTGCCGAAATATCACCTTTTGCTTGATTATAAGGTTCGCTAAGTATTCCAAATTCTTTAGATACGAAATTAAAAAGTTTTAGCGAGCCACTAACAAATAATACAATTGTTAAAATCGATACCAATATAGTTTTCGATGGAAGTGAATGGGAATATTTGCCTTTCCAGAATGGTCGTTCTATATATTCATAAGTTAGCATTACCAACCCCAAAGAAAGAGTAATTAAGCTAACAATGACTGCTATATGATTTTGTCCACCCCAGGCAAAACCGAACATTAATATCGGCCAGTGCCATAGATACCAGGAGTAAGAACGGTTACCTAACCAAACGCAAATAGGGTTCGATAATAAACGGAAAGTATAATTATCAAATCCCCCAGCAATCACCAATGCTGCGCCTAGACTGGGGAATACGGCCCAGTAACTTGGGTAAGTAATATTTTTATGCAATAAAACCGCGCTTCCAAAAATAAACATAAGGCCTACAGCGCTCTGATTGAGTTTCCATATGAGCAACATGTTATTTTTACAGTGCTCGGGGTTAGTATTTCTCCTGAGATCAAACACATAAAACAAGGCCCCTAATGCAAATTGCCAGATCCGCGCTGGCATCAGATAAAACGACCAAAGCGGATAATAGCTAGACCAAAATATGCATAGGAACAGACTTGTGATGAACAAAATAAAAAATAACCATAACAATTTGTTATCAGGGTTTTCCTTGTTTTTTCTTTTTGACAAGTAACCAAAAAATAACGTTAACAATAACGGCCAGAATATATAAAACTGCTCTTCAACGCCCAGTGACCAAGTATGCAGAAAAAAATCGCGGCTTTGCAATTCAGAGAAATAATCCAGTTTAGAAAACGCAAAAAATAAATTGCTTGTCCATGTCGCAGCAAAGAAAACGGATCGGAATTGCTGATCCAACTCATGATTAGAAATCAAAAGAGGAGCAATTAGCAAAGTAACGGTTAACATAAAGGTTAAGGCAGGTAATAATCTTTTCAGGCGTCTGGAGATAAAAGCAAGAAATTGAATATTCCCGTTAGATTGGTATTCCTTGATCAATAACCCGCTGATTAAATAACCGGAAATCACGAAAAACACGTCAACTCCGACAAAACCTCCTGGAAAAAGAGGGAGTTGTGCATGATTTAAAATAACTAATAAAACGGCAATAGCTCGGAGTCCTTGAAGATCGGGGCGGAATTGTATTGAGGTCATTTATTGCTATTTTTTAAGAGTTAACTATGAGCTTAAAGTATAGTTAATAAACTGGGCGCCTGAAGAATTGAGGCTCTTGCCCAAAGGACTGGGTCAGAGGGTCAGACGGGTGTGATTAAAAGTACGGTTTTTCAGGTCCGTAGGATGCGGTGACGATAGGAACCGCATCAATCGAGAACGATGCGGTTCGTTCCTCACCACATCCAGCAGCCGCTATTCAGAGTTGACCAAAACTATAACGAGACGGTCAGATCGCGAATCAATAAAAAATAAGGACGAGGGATCATGGGTTAAGATCTTGCAATCAAGAACTTCTAGTCATGCCTATGGATGCAAATTGTTTAAATTTGATTTGCAATAACCCAGCGCTATAATGACCGCAATAACTTAATCACTATTAGGCAAGTTGAAATGACCGATGACGAATTGCGTGAAATTGTTGCTAATTTAGCGCTGTCGCAAATCAAAACGAATGCGCAGCTGGCTAAGACCGATGCACAACTTGCTAAAACGGATGCACAACTGGCTAAAACAGATGCGCAACTGGCCAAGACGGACGCGCAAATGGCTAAAACGGACGCGCAACTTGCTAAGACTCATGCACAACTGGCTAAGACTGATGCGCAGCTAGCTAAGACAGATGCTAAATTGAGCAAACTGGCCGATATGTATGGGGGAGTCGGTAATAATCAAGGCAAAGTTGCCGAAGAGTTTTATTACAATTCGCTAAAGCACAAGCTTGAAATCAACGGTATTCGGTTTGATTTTATTGAAAAAAATGTGACACGAAGCAAAGGTGATATTGAAGAAGAGTACGACATATTGCTGGTCAATGGCAAAGACGTATTTATTGTAGAGGTTAAATATCGCTTACATCCTAAAGATATAGACTGTTTATTAGGCCGTAAACTGGCTAACTTTATCAAATTATTTCCTGAATACCAGGACTATAAAATTCATTTAGCCTTAGCGAGTTTTGCAGTAGAAGAAGATGTTAAGCGGATGGCTTTAGAACAAGGCATTACCGTATTACAGCGCAGGGGCAATATTGTAGAAACATTGGCGGCATAAAAGCAGGTCATGCCACGCTGTTTTACCCTCTTTTCCTGAAAACAAAAAAAGCCCTTTCGGGCTTTTTGTTTATGGTCTAAAGCGGCTTAGCTAGCCGAGCTTATCCAATATGGCTTGAGCTTGCTTTTTCTGTTCCGGATTGCCGTTCAGGGCGACTTCGTTTGCCAGTCCCATTGCGGCTTCGGCATCACCCATATCGATATAAGCTCTTGCCAAATCTATTTTAGTTTCAAATTCATCCATATCCGTGAGATCAGAAACACCAAAATCCAGGTCTAACGAAACTGAATTATCCTCGCTCACCTTCTGAGGCTTTTTATCCTCATCGAAATCGAAGTTAAAATTAAAATCAAATTCTTCATTGTCATTCGAAGCGCTATCCTCGGCTAAAGTTAGAGCGCTTGTTTCTTCCGGACTTTCCTTCTTGCTGAAATCGGGCGTATCAAATAAATCAAAGTCCAACTTGGAAGGAAGCGTATCATCGCCTTTGGGAGCCGGACTCTTGGCTTCACTGCTATCAAGTTCAGGAACACTGAAATCAAAATCAAAACTTTCTATATCCGTCGCATAAGGGGCATCATCTTTCGTTGAATCACTCTCTGATGAATCGTTAATCGCCGTAAAATCAAATTCAATTGAATTATCTTGAATTTCCGTTTTGTCCTGACTTTTCTTGGCTACTGAAATGGAGTCAATATCTTCAAATTCACTCAAGTTAAAGTCAAAATTCAGGCCGTCATCAGCCTCTGTTACATTTTCATCTTTTACCGGATCCGATGTTTTCAAATCCGTTTTATCGAAAACAGGCAGATCAAAGTCATAAGCATCGTCTTCTTTAGTCTCCACCTGATTGGCCGGAACATCGTCCTGCTCCATTGCAGCCAGCTCTTCTAATTCAGAAGTAAAGTCTGTGCCAAAATCAAGCTCCTCCGGCACTTCATTTTGTCTTGCCAAACCGGACGCCGCCGGAATACCGTTGCTGGGACTTATCTCACTGGCCATTTCATTGACTTTAGCCCAAAAGTCTTGGTCGTCCTGTTTGCCTGACCGTTTTAACTCGTTAACGTAATGTTCAAATGCCTCTTTGTTTTCATTGGCATAGAAAATTTCCAGCAATTTTAATTTCAGTACATTATTGTCCGGGGCGTCAGAAATAGCATGACGAATTAACTCCTCAGCTTGTTGATAGCGACCGTAAGCCAGGTAAACATCCGCTTCGGAGATTGGATCGACTTCATGCTGATCCGTGTCGAAAGCATCGAAATCACTGGGCGTGAATTCACTTAAAAACGAACTCTCGCCAACGGTACCCACATCATAACTTGAGGCATCTTCTATAGAGGGCACATTAAGCTGCTCCTCAAGATCAGGCAAACTGATCTCGGATGAGGCGGCGAACATGCTATGAATTTCTTCTTCAGCCTGAGTCTGGCGTTTTCTTAAACCGTACCAGCCAACGCCGCCCAATACGCCCAATCCAAGCAGCGTGAGCAGTTCATAATAATAGTCAGAGAAAAAGCTCGTTTCCGGCTCAGGCGCTATAACCGGTAGAGGTTTGGGTTTAACAGGAGCTGGTTTTGCAACCGGGACAGGTTGCGGCTGGGGCTGAGAAGGGGTAGGCACCACAACAACCGGTTCGCTGATCTTATTCGGTTCAACAGTGACAGGTAGGGGTTCTGAAGCTTTTTCCTTATTTTGTAAGACCGCAAGTTGCTCGTCTTTCAATGCCAGCAACTGTTGCATAACCGCCAATTGTTGCTCAAGCTTCTCCATTCTGACCTGCAAATCGGACTGAGCCTTGTCCTGCGCAACAGGTGCCTGGCCTGTTGCGGACGACGGAGTAACGGAGTCTTTGACGCTTCCGTCCTCCTGATTGCCGCTGACTACATTGTCCGTATCAGCCACATCAACAGCCGTTGGTGCAACCAATTTTAATTCGTTTTCAACAGTTTCCTGCACCGGTTTTTCAACCTCAGCGCTTTGCCGACTTAGTCCGCTTTTCCAGGCCTGATTATGCTTTTGAAACTCAGCTATCGCATCCTGCCTGCTCAGTTTCAATATGACATCTTTACTGGGAATTTTAAGCCGGGTTCCGGCCGTCAACGCATTGACATTGTCCTTGAAGAAAGCTTGAGGATTCGCTTCAAACAAGGCCATCATGACCTGTTCTACCGAAGCGTCTTTTGCCCGGTTTATTTTTGATGCGACTGTCCATAAAGTATCGGAACGACCGACGGGACCATAGACATTAGGATCGGCCGGTTTGGAAGGGCGTTTGGGTCTTGGCGTGTAATCGTAGTCGTCAGCTGATCTTGCTGACGGCTCAGTACGGGATTCTGGAGCGGAAAACACAGGAACTACTGCCTGCTGATAAGTTGCAGGAGGATCAACCAGAACAGTAAATTCGCGGTATATATTGCCTTTAGGCCAAGTGACTTGTAGCAAGAAATCCAAAAATGGCTCTCTTAAAGCCTCGGATGAAGTCAACCTGACAACCACCACTCCATTAGGCTTGGTAATCAGATCAAACCTGATTTTGGAAAGAAAGCCCGCCCAAGATAAACCGGCCTCATCGAATTTGTCGGGTGAAGCCAGTTTAACTTGAATATCGGATGCATTTTCATCACCTGAAAGCTGCAGTGCAATTTCAGCGTTTAAATTCTGATTCAGAGCTGAGTGCAATTTGATCTCCCCTAACCCTAATGGGAGCGCGCTCGTAGGTGTCAGCAACGATACAAGCGCTAAAGTTCTAGTCAAATTGCGCACATTGTTCTCCTTCTATACACATTTACCACTGTCTAAACTCGGATCAGCCAAATACAGAAATAAGCTTAGCTTAGATGTAATTTTTTACCAGCTCTTCGGCTATTTGCACACTGTTCAAGGCCGCACCTTTCCTAACGTTATCCCCGACAACCCAAAGGTTCAAGCCCAATGGGTGCGAAATATCCTCCCTGATACGGCCTACAAAAACATTATCATGTCCGGAGGATTCGGTTACTGCCGTTGGATAACCGCCGTCCTTACGCGCGTCCATTACCGTAACGCCGGGCGCACGGGCGAGTAGCTTTCTTACGGTATCCACATCAATCTTTTTGCGCGTCTCAATATGGACCGCTTCGGAATGACCATAGAAAACAGGAACCCGCACAGCAGTAGGATTGACCTGAATGCTTTCATCCTCCATGATTTTTCGCGTTTCCCAGACCATTTTCATTTCTTCTTTGGTATAGCCGTTATCCATGAAAACATCAATTTGCGGCAACACATTAAATGCGATCTGTTTAGGATAAACCGATGACTGAGCCGGTTTGCCATTTAATAACGCAGCCGTCTGCTGAACCAATTCCTCGATGGCCTCTTTGCCCGTTCCTGAGACAGCCTGATAAGTACACACATTGATGCGATCGATGCCCACCGCGTCATAAATGGGTTTTAACGCAACCAGCATTTGAATCGTTGAACAATTTGGGTTGGCAATTATGCCTCTGTTTTTATAATCGGCAATTCGATGAGGATTGACTTCAGGAACCACTAAAGGAATGTCATCGTCATAACGAAACTGTGACGTGTTATCTATCACGATACAGCCCGCAGCTGCGGCTTTGGGCGCATATTCAGCCGACACCGAGGCGCCTGGTGAAAATAAGCCGATTTGTACTTTTGAAAAATCAAAATCGGCTAAATCCTGTACTTTTAAATAGGAGCCTTTAAAGTGGATTCGTTTTCCTTCGGAACGGCTGCTGGCTAACGCATAGACCTCACCCACCGGAAAATTGCGTTCTTCTAATATCGATAGCATCGCTTCACCGACAGCGCCTGTTGCACCGACGACTGCGACGTTATAAAGTTTTGTCATTGTTTATTACTCGTGTGTTAATGCGGATATATCTGCATCACCTAATAGATGATGCAAACTCTAATTATCGCTTTAGAATCTATAAGCTATCAGTCTGTAAATAACCAGGGCGCCCTTTTTGCCCGCTCAACTTCATAGGCTTTGATTGAATCGGCCTGCAGCAGTGTTAAGGCTATATCATCCAAACCATTTAAAAGCCGGTATTTTCGGGCTGCATCAATCTCGAATGGTATTGTTTTAGCGCTGGGCGTAGTTATCGTCTGAGCATCAAGATCAATGGTTAATTGATAGCCCTTTACCTGCTCATTAAACAAATCATCAACGATGCTGCTAGTGAGAACAATCGGTAATAGTCCGTTTTTAAAGCAGTTGTTATAAAAAATGTCGGCAAAACTGGTTGCGATGATCGCTCTAAATCCAAAATCCTCAAGTGCCCAAGGAGCATGTTCTCGAGAAGATCCGCAGCCGAAATTCTCCCGTGTCAATAATATTTGGGCACCTTGGTAATCCGGCTTGTTCAAAACAAAATCAGGATTGATAGGCCGATGGGTACAATCCATTTCAGGCTCGCCCCTATCCAGATAACGCCATTCATCGAAAAGGAAAGGACCAAAACCTGAACGGCGGATAGATTTTAGAAACTGTTTAGGAATGATCGCGTCGGTGTCGACGTTTGCCCTGTCTAGCGGGGCCACTAATGAAGTTAGTCGGGTAAATGGTTTCATCGATTTAGTTCCTGCTCAGCTTGCTGACATCAACGAAATGGCCAGCGATCGCTGCGGCTGCAGCCATTGCGGGACTGACCAGATGCGTTCTGCCTCCGTATCCCTGCCGACCTTCAAAATTTCGGTTAGAGGTTGAAGCACAACGCTCACCGGGTTCCAGTTTATCGGCATTCATCGCCAGACACATCGAACAGCCCGGATCACGCCATTCAAAACCAGCCTCTATAAACACTTTATCCAGACCTTCGGATTCAGCCTGCTGTTTGACCAGACCGGAACCCGGAACGACCATTGCCAATTTGATACTGGCCGCTACTTTTTGCCCTTTTGCCACTTCAGCCGCCGCCCGCAAATCTTCAATACGCGAGTTGGTGCAAGAACCAATGAAGATTTTATCGAGGTAAATACCGGTTATTGGCTGACCGGCTTCAAGATCCATGTATTGCAAAGCTCGCAGCATGCTCTCTTTTTTGACTGGGTCGGTTTCAAGGGTGGGATCAGGCACGGATGCATCAACCGGCACGACTAATTCCGGCGAGGTTCCCCAGGTCACCTGCGGCTTGATTTGCGTTGCATCCAGTTCGACCACTTTATCGAATACAGCATCGGCATCCGAATGAAGCAAACGCCACAAGCGTTCAGCCATAAACCAGTTGCTGCCTTTGGGAGCAAAAGGTCTGCCGCGGTAATAATCGATGGTAATTTCATCAACGCCGATCAAACCGGCGCGCGCACCTGCTTCAATCGCCATATTGCAGACGGTCATACGCCCTTCCATTGACAAGGCTCTGATGGCTGAACCGGCAAACTCAATGGTGTAGCCGTTTCCGCCTGCCGTGCCTATTTTACCGATGATTGCCAGCACGATATCTTTTGCAGTCACACCCGGACCGACTTGACCTTCAACCTTGATCAGCAGGTTCTTGGCTTTTTTCTGCACAAGACATTGCGTAGCCAGCACATGTTCGACTTCAGAAGTTCCGATACCGAACGCCAGCGCCCCGGAAGCTCCGTGCGTTGAAGTATGGGAATCACCGCAGACAACCGTCATTCCCGGCAAGGTTGCCCCTTGCTCCGGTCCGACGACATGTACGATACCCTGTCTGATATCCGTCATGTTAAATTCGGTGATGCCAAATTCCGTGCAATTTTTATCCAGCGTTTCAACTTGTAAACGCGAAATCGGGTCGGCAATACCCTTATCTCTGTCGGTTGTGGGCACGTTATGGTCGGCAACCGCGAGATTTCTGGATCTGCGCCACGGCTGACGCCCTGCCAAACGAAGTCCTTCAAAAGCTTGGGGTGAAGTGACCTCATGGACCAATTGGCGATCAATATAAATCAACGCGGAACCATCGTCGTCCGTATAGACCACATGATCGTCCCATAATTTGTCGTATAAAGTTTTACCTGGCATAGCTTTATCAATAATTACGCCGGACTGCCGGCTTTGAAGAATAACCCCGGCAAACCGTTTAGCGGTTAAACCGGAAACCGTTTAATCAGCTCAATATGGCAAATACTTTCTGAGTAATTTGATCTACAGTGCCTACTCCCTCAATAGAAGCAAACCGGTTGGTACGTTCCGGAGCAGAGTAAAAACCCACCAGCGGCTTGGTTTGTTCATGATAGACACTCAATCGCTTGCGAACGGTCTCTTCTTTGTCATCATCACGCTGAATCAAGGGCTCACCGGTCACATCATCAACCCCCTCAGTTTTGGGCGAATTAAATTCGATATGGTAGGTTCGGCCCGATCCAGGGTGAACACGTCTGCCGCTCATTCGTTTGACGATGTCCTCATCTTCAACGACGATTTCTATGACCTGATCGATCACCACACCCATCGTCATCAAACCTTCTGCCTGAGCAATCGTCCGGGGAAAACCATCGAGTAAAAAACCATTGCTGCAATCAGGCTGCGTAATACGTTCTTTAATGAGGCCCAAGATAATATCATCGGAAACCAAGCCGCCCGCATCCATTACCTTTTTAGCTTCAATTCCCAAGGTTGTACCCTCGCGCACTGCGGCTCGAAGCATGTCACCGGTCGATATTTGGGGAATCTTGAATCGTTCGGTAATAAACTGGGCCTGAGTTCCCTTGCCGGAACCTGGACTGCCCAAAAGAATGATGCGCATAACTAACTCCAATGTGGTTATTATTGTATTTTGGAACGTTCAGACTGGTGTAAAGTAAAAATACAGCGTCGATACACCAGCGGAAAGTCAATAGAATTAAACGCTCCATTTTATATCAGAACATCTATTAACTCTTGTAAAAATATGATTATTTCCCTATTCTTAGCCGGTTTTATAAAACTTAGGAGTAAAGTTACATGCGCGTTGCAGATTTAATGACAACTAAAGTATTCACGGTTGACCAGCATGACATGGTTGATCGCGTCTTTTTCTTGATCCATTACGAAAAAGTCAGGCATTTACCCGTGACAGAAAAAGGTAAAGTGATTGGCATTGTCTCTGACAGGGATTTATACAAAGCGCTGGGTCCTAAAAGCAATTCCAAATCGATTGAACCGGTTGAAGGATCTACTTTACTCCATGTCATTCCGCAAAAAGTTCAGCACATTATGCGCCGTGGCGTATTAACCGTTAATCCTGAAACCTATGCGTCAGAAGCGGCCGGAATTATGGCTGAAAACAAAGTAGGCGCATTACCAGTTGTTGACCAGAATCATAAATTAGTCGGCATTGTATCGGCAACGGATATTCTGAGGGTTTTTGCAAAGATTCAAAAAGCTAATGAAGCACGAGAAGAACGTATCTCTGACGGCGTCAGCCATACTTAAGCATTAAAACAAAAAGCCCTTCGGGGCTTTTTTATTCATTTCTTTCAAAGTAGAAACATGTGTCGCCCGAAGCAATAACTGAACAGACCCGGCATTGGCTCGAGACCGTCGTCATCGGCTTAAATCTGTGCCCTTTCGCCCGTAAAGTCCATGAGCAAAAGCGTATTCGTTACAGCGTCTGCTTTGAGCTCAATACCGCTTATTGCCTGGATCTGTTGCTTGAAGAGCTTAAACAACTGGATCAAAATCCTGCTATCGCGACAACCTTGCTGATTTATGCCGAGGCTTTCTCCGAATTCGATGACTACCTGGATTTACTCGGCTTGGCCGAGGACTTATTGATCGATAACGGTTATGAAGGCATTTATCAGCTGGCAAGCTTTCATCCGGATTACCGCTTTGATAGTTGTGATGACAGCGATCCCGCCAACTTCACCAACCGGTCACCTTATCCCATGCTGCACCTGCTGAGAGAGAGCGATCTGGAACTGGCGATAGCGCAACACCCGGACGCAACTTTAATCCCCGAAAGCAATATAGCTTTGACCCGTAATTTAGGATTGGAGTACATGCAAAAACACTTGGCGGCCTGTTACACGAAAAACACTAACGCTTAAAAACAAAAAGCCCGCCCTTGAATGCAAGGACGGGCTTTTTAGTCACGGGTGGAATCTTATTATCAGCGAATTTTATTAAGCGGCAACAGCCGTTTTACGTGCACGGGCAAAGCCTAATAAACCCAATAAACCGGTACCCATAAACCACACCGCTGCGGGAACAGGAATAGGTGCGCCTCCATCAGGAGAAATAATGGCAATGTCTTTAGAACTCCCGTTTCTGTTGGGACCTACCGACTGAGCTCTGATGCCGAATGCGGTGCCGGAGAATGCATTTTCCAAAGTAATACCATCCAGAATAGCGATGGTAAAACTGGTTTGGCTAATAAAATCAAAACCCGATCCCGAATTTCCAATCGTCAACAGTACATCAGGCCTACCACCGGAAAATTCACTGGCGCCAGCACCATTAAAATTGTTGCCGCCCTGATTGTTCAAAGTATTAAAACCGATTTTGGTAATATCATCACCGTCTATATCGCTGGCTGTGATCTCATAGTTCAAGTCAAACGCAATACCCAGAATGTCGCCTGTATTTGGACTGTTCTCGGCAATCTTGACATTGACATTGAATACGTCAGCAAGTTGGTCAATAGTGACGACATAGTTGACAGCATCAGAACCGTATTGGACAAAATTATTAAATGTCACAGTACCTGCGCTTGCAGAACCCGCACTTGCCATTAATAAGCCCGCGAGCATCGCGCTACTGGGGGTAATTTTTCTCATACACTGTCTCCGAAGGGTTAAAAATCTGATTACCTAGTTTACTGCTTGGTAGTATAAACAAAATAAATTACTGTGACTAATATCACATAATAGATCTTATTTCCTTGAGCATTGCGGCTTGCTCAAATTGCACTACCATTTCCTGATAACGCGGTCATTGCCGATACTAACAGCGAAAAATCTTATCATGCTCGCAATCCAAGCCGGGCCAAGTCGACTGCCATTAACCGACTTCGCTAATTGCTGGTCCTGAAATCCGACAACAGCATTACTCCCTTTTGACCGAAAAAACGTCTAGGAATGGGAAGGTGTGGGGTATGCCTAACTAGGATGTCGGCAGCTGGGAGCTGCCGCAAGCCCCCATGGACGGGTTCACGGCGTTCCTCGATAGGCATACTCCACACCAAACAAACTTGAACGATTATTGAGTAAGAAGGGAGTAGAAAACTTAAAAGTTTAAGTTCAGATCGTTTTACAATAGCCACGACAATTTAGGTTTTCAAATACATTGCGCTAACAGACCGAACTATTCATGAATACAATCGATATAGAACAGATAAAAACTTATCTTCTAAACCTGCAAGACGGCATCTGCAGCGCTTTGGAGACCCAGGAACCCGGCACAGGCTTCACCGAAGATAACTGGGTCCGACCCGAAGGTGGGGGCGGCAGAACGCGTGTGCTGACCGGCGGAGAGGTTATCGAACAAGGCGGCGTCAACTTTTCCCATGTTCATGGCGCCCATTTACCACCTTCTGCCACAGCAGCCCGACCGGAATTGGCCAACCGGCGATTTCAGGCGATGGGCGTTTCGTTAGTCATTCATCCGCTGAACCCTTTCGTTCCGACGTCCCACGCAAATGTCAGATTTTTTGTTGCCGAAAAACCGGGTGAAGACCCTATCTGGTGGTTTGGCGGTGGCTTTGACCTGACCCCTTTTTATCCAGTAGAAGAGGATGTCATTCACTGGCACCGAACCGCAAAAGCGGCTTGCGAACCTTTTGGCGCAGACGTATACCCAAACTATAAAACCTGGTGTGACAACTATTTCTATTTAAAACACAGAAACGAAACCCGTGGCGTAGGGGGGCTATTCTTCGATGATTTAAATGAATGGGGCTTTGAGCGCAGTTTTGCATTCATGCAGAGTGTTGGCGATCATTACATTGACGCCTATCTGCCGATTGTCGAAAAACGCAAAAATACGGCATACGGTGAACGCGAACGGGAATTTCAACTCTACAGGCGCGGGCGTTATGTCGAGTTTAATCTGGTTTATGACCGCGGCACGCTGTTTGGCCTGCAGTCTGGCGGAAGAACGGAATCCATACTCATGTCGATGCCCCCTGTCGCGCATTGGAAGTACAACTGGCATCCTGAACCAGGAAGCCCCGAGTCGCTCCTTTACGACCGCTATCTTAAGCCGCAGACATGGCTGGATTAGATTTTTATCGTGCTCTGGACTGCCCATTGAAAAGGGTTAGCAGCCCCATTCAACTCACTCGCATCACATCGACCGAAACCAATAAAGTATGCTGACCGCCGCCGTATGCGACGCCTTTTAAAGGCGTCACATCACTGTAATCGCGTCCCCAGGCCAACGTAATATGCTGGTCTGTCGGCATCTTGTTATTGGTAGGATCGAACTCGCACCACCCGGTACCGGGAATATACACCGCAAACCAGGCATGTGAAGCATCAGCCCCTACCAGCCGTTGCACACCCGGCATGGGTGTCGATTCAATATAACCACTCACATAGCGGGCCGCAAGTCCGTATGAGCGCAAACAACCGATTGCCAAATGAGCAAAATCCTGACACACACCCCGCCTATGGGCTAAAACATCGGATAACGGCGTTGCAATCGTCGTAAACGCAGGATCGTAAGTAAAATCGTTGTATATCCGGCGCATTAAATCGGCGACCGCATCGATCAACGGTCTATTGGGTGAAAAAGAAGCACCGGCATATCCGGCCAGATCACCACTGCTGACGACCATAGGCGAATCGAGTAAATATTGCCTGGCGTCCATCAACTCAAAGTTGTCCTCAGCCCAATAGGCCTGAGCTAAAGACCTTACCTGCGACTGCGCCTGAATGAACGGCGACTGCAATATTGACCTCGCCTCTTCCCACGTAATTGAACTGATGGAATTTTGCTGTTGAAGTCCGGAGTGGATAATCACATCACTCAATGCCGTGACCGTCAATTTGGCATGAGACTGCTGGATTGCAAAGTAAGCAACCCGGTTACCGAAAAAGTCGGTACGTTCTTTAAAGTCACTGGGTTCAGGACTTAACTCAAACCGGCTGGAAACACATTGCTGCCGCCAAAATTCCCGGGGTTGAAGACGCGCTTCGTTCTGACACAAGCCTACCGGCTGACTGTAGTGGTAAGTTGTCGTGTGCGTGATATTGAACCTCAAAGCTCCTCCTCGGATTGAGTCGGCGTCAACTGATGGATATCCTGAGCATGACTGAAATAAGCTTGCGCTATCATGTCGGATGCTCGCCATAACCGCTCAGTGACACTGACTAACAATGAGTCCAGCTGACTGTAAACACCTTCATTCTGTTTGACTTTAGTCAACTCAACCAGATTGACCAAGCGTATATCCGTATAGGCCTTAAAAATATCGCGCTCTTGAGGGCTTAATTTTCCTGTATGCCGTTCAGAAGGCATGGCGGTAATATTTGAGCCCAACTGCTGAAGCTGATAAGCCAGTGAGCGGGGATGTGTTTCATCCATTAATAACAGCTCCAGCACCATAGGTAACTTGATAAAAGACCGGTAGCGCCGCTGATAAACACTCAGGCTGTCGGTTGAAATGAGCACCGCTTCCAGCAGCCGGTTTTGCACGGCTTCCTCATGACGCAACACCACAGTGGATCGAAGCAAGGCAATCAGCATCAACGCCCTTTCCAGTCTTCGCCCGCTATCCAGCATTAACCAGCCCGATTCACGCGCCATACTTTCGCTGGTTAACCCCGTGAAGGCGACAATCCCGGTTATTAATTCATTGAGATGATCCAGTAATGACTCTATCGATATAGGCTGCGAAATGACATGAAGCTGCCAGCGCTGTTGAATATCATCGACACAGCGCCAGGTATCCAGCGACCAGAGATCCCGAATATTGAACGCGGAGTGACGAAACGCATTCAGCGAATACGGCAACGCGCCTATCCGGTTTTGATCGCGCGCCAAAGACAGTAATTCGGCTTCAGGTTTATTCAACACGCTTTCATCACCCCGGATAAAACCCGGATAGGTCACGGTAACCTGAGTCAGCGCTTTAAGAAGAACATGACGGCATTTGATGTTTACATCGGTGGTATCCAGGTTTTCGAGTATATTTTGCAATACGGTGCGCATCAACCGGGCTGCTGATTCAGAGCGCTCCAGATTTCGGCCTACCCAATAAAGATTATCGGCCGCCCGACTGGGCAGAGGTTCAAATACCGGCTCGACCAACTGATTACGGCGCGGCTTCAGCCACAAACTGACCTCGTGCTCAGGCTTATCCGCCAATACCCAGGTATCCTTACTCAAACCACCTTCCTGGTTGGATACGACAAACGTGTCGCGTTCCTTGGCAATACGGGTCAGACCACCCGGCATGGCTTCATAGCCGTTATCACCCGCAATGACAAAATTTCTTAAAATCGCATTCCGAGGCTCTATATGCCCGTCGACAAATGCCGGCACGGTTGAAAACCCCACTTTTTCCTGACCCACAAACAGGTGAGGTTTAGCCAAAATCATCGCACGAAGATTTTCTTTTTCCTGCCTGCTTAATTGAGAACCGAATACCGTCCTTTTCATGGCACTGCGGTTAACGGCCTTGATCACCATTCTGTCGAGATTTTGCAGGACAAAATCACATTCTCGTTTTTGCCCGCACCACCAGGTTGCCACAGAGGGCAGCAGTAATTCCTGATTTAAAAAGTAGCGTGCCAGACGCGGCAAAAAGGCCAGCAAGCCGTTATTTTCCAGGACACTGCTTCCCAATGGATTGGCAATCGTGACGTTTCCCCGTCTGACCGCTTCCAGAATTCCCGCCACACCAAGCCGAGAGCTTGAACGAAGTTCCAATGGATCACAAAAGGAATCATCCACCCGCCTGAGAATCACATCGACCTGATGCAGGCCTTGAAGCGACTTTAACCATACCCGCCCATCCCTGACCGTAAGATCGTCACCCTGAACCAGCGTATAACCCAGATGCGACGAAAGATAAGCGTGCTCAAAATAGGTTTCGTTGAGTGATCCGGGAGTCAGTACGACAATGCGGGGGAAATCTTTGTTATGTGCCGCCAGATTAGCCAGTCCACTGCGCAATGAACGAAAAAACCCGGATAAGCGATGAACATGGGCATCGCGAAACAAATCAGGCAAAACCCGGGTCATCACAATCCGGTTCTCCAGGGCATAACCGGCACCGGAAGGCGCCTGAGTCCGGTTACCCAACGCCCACATCCGCCCATCAGGCCCTCTTGCAAGATCGGCCGAGTAAATAAACAACTTTTGATGACTGGCTTTTAATGAGCCGACACAAGGGCGCAAAAACCCCTCATGACCATAAATCAGCTCGATCGGTACCAAACGTTTTTTCAGTAAATTCTGTTCGCCGTAAACATCCTGCAATATCAGGTTAAACAGTTCTGCCCGCTGAACCAAACCGGCGGCAATTTTATCCCATTCCTCACTGCTGATAAGAAGCGGCACGGGATCCAGCTGCCAAGGTCGTGCCTGGGTTTTTGAGTCGGCATAAACATTATAAGTGACGCCATTATCCCTGAGGATTCTTTGCGCTTCCTGTCGACGCCGGGCCAATTCCTCGCCGCCCATTTTTTCGAGCGAGGCCATGAAGTTTTCCCAATAGGGCTGAACTTTTCCCCGGGAAGCATACATTTCATCATAGCTGCCGAGCTGCGTCGCATAGTGTTGCGTCCCCAAATCACAGTTCATTTGATTGGCATTGCTTGAGCTGATCTGTTCCGAATCCATTGAATTAATACATTATGAGAAAGAAACCCTGGTTTCATTGTCCTGAATTTAATCCGTATGCCTTAACCTAAAAACGGCGGTCAGCCCACGAAAAGTAAGAAAATACCCAATAACCAGTCTGTTGCCCCTGTGCCGCCATCAACCTTTTGGCTAACAGCCGACAACCGCGTATTTGATTGATGATTATCGTGCTTTGCAAGTTTTAGTGAGCCAAAAGCCATTTTCAAGAAAGGATCAGATTATCCTAAAAAGCCATTGTCCAGGTTGATGCAGAAAAATCCATATCCCCCTGCGTTTTAATCAACAAAAAACATCTTCAGGATTATAGCTTTGTAACCTTCCCTTACTTTAATTTTTTCCAATCGACACCACTGTAGACGCGAGGCAGTCACATCTACACTGTTATACCTTTCGCACTTCAAAGTTCGACAGCGCCTAAGGAGGCACCGGGTTGTTCGGCAAAGGCTTTGCCAGCATGGATGCTGGCATAGAGCCTACATGGATGTATTTGCGGCGTCCTTTGACGGGCACCCCGGTGCCGAATTTCGATCAACGATGGGTATAAATGTGTGCTTTCCAATTACAGCACTTTATCATCAGTTCCGGTACCTTAAGTCCAAGGTGTAAGGAAAATCTTTATTCGGCTCTTCTTGCGGTGGCGCCATAGGTCTAGGCTCGGCACCGGCAACAACGAACCGTCCTTCCATCGGCTTGTCAGAAGGCGCAACAGGTGAAGTTGCCATAGGCGGCCGGATAATCGTTCCCGGAGTATGCCCATAGTCCCAGAAGCGCGTAATCCGGCGAGCCTCCGCCTCATAAGCGTTAACCGGGAAGGCATCGTAACTGCGTCCTCCAGGGTGCGCGACAAAATAGGTACAGCCACCAATCGCATGCCCGTTCCAGGTATCAATGACGTCAAACACCAACGGCGTATGCGGACTGATCGTAGGATGCAGCGCAGAAGGCGGCTGCCATGCCCGATAACGCACACCGGCCACATATTCACCTCTGCGCCCGGTATTACGCAACTGCAACCGCCTGCCGTTACAGGATAAAACATAACGCCCTTCGGTAAAGCCGGTCACCTTAACCTGCAAGCGTTCGACTGACGAATCGACATAACGCGCGGTGCCTGCCCGGCTGACTTCTTCACCCAAAACATGCCACGGCTCAATCGCAAAGCGCAATTCCAGATCCATATCATCGATCATGGTATTACCGTAGCGTGGAAAACGGAATTCGAAAAAAGGATCCAGCCATTCCAATTCAAACGGATAGCCTGCTCTTTGCAAATCCTTGACTACATGCTTCATATCCTCCTTGACGTAATGAGGCAGCATGAACCGGTCATGCAATTCAGTCCCCCAGCGTACGAGTTCATGCTTGTAAGGCTCTCGCCAAAACCAGGCGATCAATGACCGCAACAGCACCATCTGCACCAACGACATACGCGCATGCGGCGGCATTTCAAAAGCGCGCAATTCTAAAATACCAAGGCGGCCGGTAGAACTATCCGGTGAATAAAGTTTGTCGATACAAAACTCGGAACGATGGGTATTTCCAGTAATATCGGTCAGCAAGTGACGCAACAAACGGTCAACCAGCCAGGGTGCGGGTGATTCGCCTTCCGGCATTTGTTGAAAGGCAATTTCCAGCTCATACAGCTTTTCGTCGCGCCCTTCATCGACACGCGGCGCCTGACTGGTGGGACCGATAAACATACCGGAAAACAGATAGGATAATCCGGGATGATGCTGCCAATAGGTAATCAGGCTTCGCAGCAAATCTGGCCGTCTCAATAAGGGACTGTCGATAGGTGATTCTGCGCCCATCGTAATATGATTGCCGCCTCCGGTTCCGGTATGCCTGCCATCCAGCATAAATTTCTCAGTGCCCAAGCGAACCAGATGGGCCTGTTCGTAAAGCACTGTGGTTTTATCAACCAGTTCCTGCCAGGTTTTGGAGGGATGAATATTCACCTCAATCACACCCGGGTCCGGCGTTATCATCAACCGCTCTATGCGGTAATCACGGGGTGGCTCGTAGCCTTCCAGCACGACAGGAATCTTAAGCGATTCAGCCGTTGCTTCAACGCCAGCCACTAACTCCAGGTAATGTTCCAATAAGGTCATCGGCGGAAGAAAGACATGCATCATGCCATTTCTGACTTCTACGCAAATGGACGTATGCGGCACGCCTACTTGTACAGTTTCTTCGTCCCCTGCTGCCTGCTCAACTATTTCAGGATGGTCTTTGGTCCGCTTTTCAAGGTGACTGTACCTGCGAGTCACCTCGCCATAGTAATCGCCCAGTTCCGGCAAGTCCTGGAACAAGCTTTGCGGCTCGCCGCTGTCGCGCTTATCGGGGGCAACCCAGGGCAAACTGTCCAGAGGCTGCCGCATTCCCATCGGAGAATTTCCGGGAATCAGAAACATAGCTCCACGACGGAAATTCCAGGGTCCGCTTTGCCAGCGCTGGCCTGACCAGTCCCACTGTATCGGTAGAGAAAAGCCAACCGGCTCGCTCAAATCATTTTCAAGAACAGATGCCAACGTCCGGCGATCCAGAGAATCTTTCAAATTGACTTTAAAAGGATCCAGATTTTCCGGAATATTGCCTTCCTGCCAGACATAATAGAAAGTATCTTCAAACGCCGTCACAATGTATCGCGTCTTTATACCCAGACGTTGAGTCAACTGACGCATGAATGCATAAGCATCTTTGACGGTAAATGTATGTTCTTTGGTGATGTCGGCGAGTAACTCGGGATTGCGCCAGACTGGAAAGCCGTCTTTTCGCCAGAAACACCCGTATTGCCAACGAGGCAAAGGCTCACCGGGATACCATTTGCCCTGGCCGTAATGCAACATCGCTCCGGCAGCAAACGTATCACGCAGACGAAGCGTCAGGGCATGGGCTCTTTCCCTTTTGTGATCGCCATCAGCGAGGGTATTCCATTCGGCACCTTCCATATCATCGACAGATACAAAAGTGGGCTCACCACCCATGGTCAATCTGACATCATCCTCCAGTAACTGGCGGTCGACCTGCTGGCCCAACGCATCGATGTAATACCATTGTTCGTCGGTATAAGGCTTAGTCACCCTGGGATCTTCATGCAAGCGGGTAACCGAATTATCAAATTCGAAAGACACTTCGCATTTATCGGTTGCGCCCGAAACCGGTGCAGCACTCGCAGGATCTGGCGTACAAGCCAAAGGAATATGGCCTTCTCCGGCCAACAGTCCCGACGTAGGGTCCAGACCAATCCAGCCTGCACCCGGAATATAGACTTCCGTCCAGGCATGTAGATCGGTAAAGTCATGCTCAGGTCCGGACGGGCCGTCCAGCGATTTGACATCGGCCGTCAATTGCACCAGATAACCCGACACAAACCGGGCAGCGAGCCCCAAATGGCGCATGATCTGGACTAACAGCCAGGCGGAATCACGGCAGGAACCGCTGCGTTTGGTCAGCGTTTCCTCACAGGATTGAATACCGACTTCCATGCGAATGTTGTAACCGATATCCTGAAAAACCTGGCGGTTAACATCGACTAAAAAGTCATTAATCGATCGTTTATCCTTTTTAAAGTTTTTAAGCCATTTGGTCAGTAATGGGCCGTCCTCAGTAATTGCAAGATTAGGCTCAAGTTCTTTAAACAATTGGCCATCGTATTTAAAGGGGTAGTCGACGGCGTACTCTTCAACGAAAAAATCAAAGGGATTGATGACCGTCAAATCGGCAATCACTTCCACCTCGACACTGAGCTTTTGGCATTTTTCCGGAAATACAACACGCGCCAAAATGTTACCAAATGGGTCTTGCTGCCAATTGATAAAATGCTCTTTAGGTTCGATCCGAAGCGCATAACCTTTAATCGGCGTTCTGCAATGAACAGCCGGTCTTAGTCTAAAGACATGAGGTGATAGAGAAACGGCGCGATCGAATTGATAGCTAGTCTTGTGGTTAATAGCCACCCGAATGGTCATATACTTTTCCTATTTTGGCAAGTGAGATGAACGATCTACTGATGACTGACAAACAAGGCAAAACCGGGCACGACCCAGAAATAACACTTCTTTGGTGCGCACGCTTCATTATGGTGCAAAAAAGCCCGTCGCTTTTTTAAAAACCAATTCAATAGTTACTGATTGCCCTGTTTTAAAGCGTATTTTATGCTCGCTTCATCAGTCACAAATTACACATAATTAATTTAGCAATTTTCGAGCCCAAATAAACCGAACGCCAGAATAATCTTAAAAAGCGGATTGGTTCAGATTCAACTGCCATCAAAGTAAGAGACCCCAATCAAAGATTAATGAGCCTTATCAATTTTTACAGATTGTAAGAGGGACGTTTTCACCGTGATGACTACAATCAAACGGGAAGTCATCACTTTATAATGAGGGTTTCCAGATAAAAGCTCGCGGTAATAAGCAGAAATGCCGCACAAAACGCGGCTAGTAAGTTTAAGTTTACCGCCGAAAAAACATCCCGGTCTTCAGCGGTATTAAATGAGGAAATATCTGAAAGTAAAATCCGTTTTATTCGGCTTTTTCTTTTGAATCCTTAGACTCATTAGAGGATTCTACGGGTGCGGAAGCTTGCACTTCTGCCTCACCGGCCTTCTCTTCATTTAAAGTGGCTTCTGTTTTATAAACCGCATCTTCTGCGGCTTCCGCTTCCTTGACTTTCAAACCCTCGATAAAATCCGTAAACCACTGATGTGACTTGATATTCTTAAGATCCGGATCATTCAAAATGTCTTCAATACTGGGCAGACTGCCGTGCTCATCAGAATCATCCAGAGCCTTCAGGCATTCTTCATTATCATTTCTTAACGCATAGATACAAGCCAGATTATAAGACGCCGTGCCTTTCTGGATTCTGTTGGCATTCAAAAAACTTTGCTTGGCCAGTTCATAGAGCTTATCCGAAGGAGGCACGCCTTTGGTGCGGGCCAGTTCCATGTAGGTAAAACCGCCGTCAATCGCGGCTCCGAGAAAATCCGGATCAACGGTTAAACAAAAATTAAACTTGGAAAGTGCATCTTCAAAAATGCTTATCGCTTCATCGCCTGATTTGGATTTTCCTTGATGAAGTAAAGCAAACCCCCAGTTATAGAGCGTTTCACTGAACAATAAATCTTTTGCCAGAACTTCAGCAAAGCCTTTGTAAGCCGTGCTGTATAACTGGTCGGCTTTAGCACCTTCATTTTTTCTTGCTTGCCTGACCTGCTTTATAGCAGCGTCAAGTTTTGATTTTTTAAAGAACGAGCCTAAAAAGGACATCTTTGCTCCTGAGTGATTGAGTTAATTATTATTAGAACGAACAGCATATCATCCTCATACAGGCGGTCAATGCTTAGAACTGTTATCGCTTGCCAGCGATAAAGCGTTTTTTCTCCGGCTTGCGTTGAAGTTTGGCGGGCTTTTTGAATGAAGTCGGTTTTGAAATTGGCTTTTTTACGGGCCGTGAAGACGGCACCTCTTTTTTGGCCTCTAAATTGACCGCCTCGTAACCGGTATCCAGCACTCTTGGAATCGTCTGTTTCAACAATTTTTCAATGGCTTTTAGTGCCATCGCTTCTTCAGGACAAACCAGAGACACTGAATGCCCGGGCAGTCCCGCTCTTCCGGTGCGTCCGATACGGTGTATGTAATCTTCAGCCACTGAAGGCAAATCAAAATTAACCACATAGGGCAGCTGATCGATATCCAAGCCCCTGGCGGCAATATCGGTAGCCACCAAGACCTGGACCTTACCCAGTTTAAAAGCATCCAGCGCTCTACTTCTTGCGCCCTGTGTTTTATCACCGTGCAAAACAGCACATTTGATGCCGTCCTTGAGCAATTGCAATCCCAGACGATCGGCACCGTGTTTTGTTCTTACAAATACCAGAACACCCCGCCACTGACCGTGGCCGATCAAATAGGATAGCAACTCCCGCTTGTACTCTCTTTTTATCGGATAAAGCGATTGTATGACGGTATCGGCAGCCACGCTGGACGCGGCAATTTCTATATCCACCGGTTTTTTCAACCACTGTGTCGCCAAATGCTTGATATCGGAAGATAAGGTGGCCGAAAACAGCAGGCTTTGTTTATCCGATGGCAGTATGGCTAATATCGCGTTGATCTCCTGACTAAACCCCATATCCAACATTCGATCCGCTTCATCCAGAACCAAAATGGACAGCGCATCAAAAGTAACATGACCTTGCCGAATATGATCCAGCAGACGACCCGGCGTCGCGACGACAATATCGCAGCCTCTGCGCAACCTTTGAGTCTGGCTGTTCATGCTCACGCCGCCGTATATCAGCTCGGCAAACAAATTGACATGCTTGCCGTAACGGGTGACATTTTCATGCACCTGCGCAGCCAATTCTCGTGTGGGCGTCAATATCAAAGCCCTGACCGGGCGTGGCTTGTTATAGGCCGTTTTGGATAAATGCTGCAACATCGGCAAAGCAAATGCAGCCGTTTTACCGGTCCCGGTTTGTGCTTTTGCCATGATATCGCAGCCCTTGAGAATCAGCGGAATGGCTGTAAATTGAATGGGTGTAGGGACTAGATAGCCCTGTTCAGTAACTGCCTGGACAAGTTCATCAGCAAGGCCTAGTGATTTGAAAGAAGTAGTTGAATCAGAATTCATTAATTTATTATCCAATTGACGGATCAGGGTTGAAAGTGGGCGTTGCCATTATGCTAAAGATCATGACAAGCCTTTTGGCTAATCCGGGATAACAACTTGCAACAACAATAAGCTTTATAATTTTTGGTCTCGGGTTGACCGGGTTTTAGTTCAGTGCAAAAAATAAAATCCACAAAAAGGAATCTTAACTTGTTTAGCTGAAATTTTAGTGCATCCTGACTATTCAGCGTAGGTTGGACTGCATGCTTTTCGCAACGCAACATTAACGCACTGGTCTTGAATGTTGGGTTAGCTATCGCCAACCGAAACCTACATTGCATTGTTTCAGACTTTTAGCAAATGCACTATTTTTGGGCGCTATGCTCATTTTTTAAGGTTATGTAATGCAGATAGGAATATTCGAGAAAAGCCTTCTCTTTGTCCGTTAATAATCTGACGGCTTTTGCCGGTGATCCCACATAGAGATAGCCGCTGTTCAGCTTTTTACCGGGCGGTACCAAAGCTCCGGCACCCAACATGACATAATCTTCCAAAACGGCACCGTCCATGACAATGGCCCCGATACCAATCAAACAATAACTGCCTATCTGGCAGGCATGCACAACGGCCCGATGACCTATTGTCACCCCTTTTCCTATCACAAGCGGATAGCCTTGGGGATTATAAGGTCCGGCATGAGAAACGTGCAAAACAGAACCGTCCTGAACATTGGTTCCCGCCCCGATGAAAATTGACTCCACATCCCCTCGTATTACCGAGGCAGGCCATACCGAGACATCATCCTCCAGCGTCACATCCCCTATGACTAGCGCTGACTCGTCAATATAGACGGATGCCCCGAGCTTGGGCTGTTTCCCATTAAAAGTACGAATTGCCATAGTTTGCCTCTGTTTGTTCAGAATTAACACTATTCACATGCTCAAACAATAGAGTATCAAAGTCTCGGAGATTTAGCGTTCTACGGTTACTATACCCTTTGTAGATCGAAATTCGGCGCCGGGGTGACAGTCAAAGGACGCCGTAAATACATCCCTATAGGCTCTAGCCAGCATCCATGCTGGCAAAGCCTTTGCCGAACACCCCGTTGCCTCCTTAGGCACTGCCGAAATTTGAACTGCGAGAGGTATATACACAGGTATTTTTTTATCCATCTCGGGACTTAAGATGCGGTTAAGTTTATCACTGTTTAATTCCCGGCGATTGTATATACTGGGCTCAAGATACGAAAACGAATGGCTAATAAGTCAGATGAGCTATAATTTCCGGCTTTAGTGCTGGCAGTAGCATTTCACTTTACTCCTCAATTGTCGGCTATAATTTTTAAAAAGGTTCAGATGTTCATATCGATGTGTTTAAGCAGTCATTATCATCGATTTTTAGTCCCTTTCCATTGAAAACTGATGCCATCCGTTTCAAGAGAAACGGATGGCGAATTGATTATGATCAACAGAAATTAATCGGATGTTAAATTAAATCGATTGCATCAATACCAATCGGTTTGCTAGAGAACAAACATGTATACAAAATACTTCGGACTCAACAAAAAACCTTTTTCTCTGATTCCCGACCCGGAATTTTTATTTCTCAGCCCACAGCATCGTAAAGCACTCAGTACCTTGCAATACGGTTTGATGAGTCATGCAGGTTTTACTGTGATTACCGGCGAAATAGGATCCGGAAAAACCACTTTAATCCGGAGCATGCTGGGCAAAATTAAAGATCAATGCACCGTCGGCGTCATTACTAATACACACAGCGCTTTTGGAGACCTGCTGACCTGGGTTCTTGGGGCTTTTAACATCACCCACGACACCAAAAACAAGGCGGAACGCTACGAATTGTTCGTCAGGTTTATCAATGAGCAAAATAAGAAAAAGCGCCGTGTCGTTCTGATCGTAGACGAAGCGCAAAACATGGAACTTGAAACGCTGGAAGAATTACGTCTGCTCTCCAATATCAATGTCCATCATGAGATCATGCTGCAGCTTATCCTGGTTGGGCAACCTGAGCTGGTAGATAAATTGAATGACCCTCAATTAGTCCAGTTTGCGCAGCGTATTTCCATTGAGTACCATCTGACTCCACTTAATTTTGAAGAAACTGAGCAGTATATAGAACACCGCTTGGCGACCGCCGGTTGTACCAAGAAAGTTTTCAACCGGTCAGCCTGTGCCGCCATTTTTTATTACACGGCTGGCGTCCCCAGATTAATCAACAATATCTGCGATTTGGCCATGGTTTTTGCTTTTGCAAACGATGCTACGGAAATTGGCTGGAAAACCATTATTGAAGTGATCAACGAAAGAAAAACCGGGGGGATCAAGCGCTTCAGAGGAAAATATTGCCCTGAACCGGATTTAATGCAAAAAGTAGCGGAAGCGGAAAAATTACGGCGTGCAATTTTAGAAAAAACCGGGGTCGACATCTCTAAAATTCATTAAAGATCAACAGGATTCAAACCTGTTTCGCCCCCCTTTTTTAGATAGCTCAGCGCATTCCAATCAACAGAAGACTGGCCCGTCACTATCAATTACATGGGCTATTTACTCGACAAATCTTAAGCCACATTTAAAAAGGCATATCCCTATGCCTGATATCAAAAGCTGACAATTTCTAGGAATTGCAAGCTGTTATTGAGCGGGTTTAGATTCTTCAACTGGTGCCGGCTTTAGGTCATCAAGCGCTTTCGATGCCGCATCAAGAGAACCTGAGGCAGCATCTTTGGAGGCATCCACGGCCTGAGCGGCACTCTCGGTGACAGCAGCGGCAGAGTCTTTTGCTCCTTCAACCACCTGAGACTGAACCTCTACAGCCTGATCAACCGCCCCTTGAGCTGCCGTAGCGGCTGCATCATTGACTTGTTTAACCGTTTCCACTGCTTCGCTAATGATTTCGCTGGGAGCAGCAGGAGCAGGAACGGCCTCTGTTACACTTTTAACCTCAGCAGGCGCCTGTTGAACCGCTTCTGTCTTTGCCGCTTCAGTATCTTCAGATTTATCACAGCCAGCCAGTGCAACCAAACCCGCCACGCCAATAATAAGTAGTTTTTTAGATTTCATAGCATCCTCTTTTGTTAATATATGATCTTTCATTAGGTTTCTTAAAATATCAAACTCTCTTTCTCTGTGCGATCGAATTGGCAATGTAAATGACACGCCAGCATTTGTCCTTATTTTCTGCACGGACAAAATTGTATACAAACGCAAAGACTGCCGTCTTCAAACTCAACCAAGGTCATCGCGTATTTCAAAATCCGTTAAACAATAACTTTTATCGGTATATTTTAATGGCTGAAAAAACATTAAACCAACTCAAAGTGATCACCTGCGGAGGTTGTATGCATCATCCTGCCCAACTTGAATGCCATCGACTGACCTTTTCTCTCAAAACTGACTGTCTGGCCTGACCTCATGATTCCGGAAGACAAAAGCAAACTGTCTTTGACCCGTAGCGCTGTAATTTTCGGTATAAATACCGCCCAAAAACCTTCTTTACGGACTGAAGATGAACTTGTAGCCCAGACCGCCTCGGATTCCAGGGCGATCAATTCAATACCCAATCGAATGGACTGGTTATCCAGCTTATTGATTCTTTTGAGAAGGCCAATTTCCAATCTTTTACCCTGATTTTGTTTAATGCCTAAAAGCTCGCCGACTTTTACCCTTCCGGCTTGTGGTTTCATTATGAAGCCGTAGCCTTTGATACTGGTGTCAATAAATTCAAAATCAACCTCCGGAGTTTTCGCACCGGCTCGATTATCCAGAACATCTGCAGAATCAGAATCGGGTAGGGTTGCCTTATTCCTATGTTCTTTTCCTAAGTCAGGCCATGGGATTTTAGGTTTGGATTTTGAAAAATGCGGCTGCTTTGTTTGATAATCGAAGTCAGTGTCCAACGGCACTAAATCCAGATCAGGCACTTTCCAAAAACCCAACATTTCCTGACGCTCGACACCCGGTAAAGATGTTTTTTGGTTAATCGTTTTCTCTTGTCCGACCGCCAGATAACTGATAATGCTCGCAAACCCCAAATAGGCGCTGATCTCGCCGTGGGCAGCCAGCCTTCTGTATTTTCGGCTATGTACCAGACTCAAAGAATTAACGGCTTTAACTAAAAGGGTCCCTATTGCCTTCTGCTGGGCTGTTTTCACGCCCAACTCTAAAGGCAGCATCTTATTGATCTGCATGGCTACAGGAAAAACATCTAAATACCGGCTGAAAGAATCATGATCCGTTATCCTTTTAGGCGCAGACTCATTTTCAAAATTGAAGCCATAGGTATTTTGCAAAACATCCACTTCAACGGTGTCCTCAATATGCGCATAGTCAACATAGGACTCCAGCAATTCTTTGAGCCTTTTCATTTCTCGTGGACTCAAACTTTGACAGTCACATGCTTCAAAAATAAGAATATTCTTGAAAACAGCATCGATTGTCCTGGTTTTATAAGTCAATTCTGGCAGCAGCAAATCAACCAGCGTCAATTCTTCAGCACATTTAAAAACGCGGTAGCATTCCGCCCAGAAGTGATCCTCCAACTCGGCATACATCATCTTACTGAGTAACTGAATTTGAGCTGAAGCATGCAGCGCCAAATATAAAACAACAGCCTGTTCCAAACGCGAAAGAACAACATTTGTCTGGCGACCCAGTTCCGGAACCATCGCCAGCAAACCCGTAAACAAAGCCCTGAAAATAGCGTTTGCCACCTCCATTTGAGCTTCTTCATCATCCGTTACCGGAAACTTTGTATCCAGTAAACCTCTGTCATTTTTTTCAACCAAATTATCTGCAACAGGAGTGATGTGTTCGTATAACTGGCACTTAAGTTTTAGCGGGATAGACAAGCCGTTCAGCTGATTCAAGACAGCATTAAGCTGACAACAGGCTTTATAAGGATCTTGTAAATTCAAGCCATTCAGCCAGTCAATCAATGCCGGCTTGGTGAGTTGGAATGGCAAAGCCGAAATTTCATCAGCACTGGATTCATTTAAATTACCGTTCATTATTTCCTGATCTACCGCGTAATATATCGATTAAAGCTCTGAATAAAACAATAATCGAACCAGCAAAAAAATAGCTGTTAATCGTAGTTATCAGATGCAAGACTAGCTGAGCGCAGCCACCTGTATCAACAAAGAAAAACAGACTCATAAAACATTGACTTGAGTAAAGTTAGCCCATCATTCTGCTATACTCCAACAATATTTTTTGGCTGCTGATTTATGAGACTAACTCGATTTGAGGTTGAAATTAAAGTTAGCCTGGAAAAAATGCTCCCTGTATATTAACCTCATCTATGTGTTTCCAAGGCAACCCGCATGTCGTTAAAGAATTTTTTTTCCAAAAGCGATAAAACAAAACAGCCTCAAGCAATTGAGGCGGAAAATATAACCGTTGATATCCTCAAGACCTTAATTCCTATCAGAAGCCTGAGCATTGAAAAAATCGAGTCTTTTGCTACTGATAGAAAAGCTGAAAGATATCCAGCCAAGACCATTTTATTCAATCAAGGCGATCAGGCCGATTGCGCTTTTTATCTATTATCCGGGAAAGTCTCAATTTCAGATAATGCCGGAAAGAATTATGAAGTTGAAGCTAACACCGCAAAAGCCAAGTTTCCGTTGTCCAGCGGAATCAAGTACACCTTAACCGCGGAAGCTAAAACCGACGTCAGCATACTCAGAGTTTCTCAAAAAATCATGAGCATGCAAGCCTCCGAACCGCACCATCCATTGAGCTTGAACTTTCCACCTCATTTGAGCAACAGCCGCTTGATACAAACGTTTTCGCAAAACTACATGGAAGAGGATATTCCGGTACCCTCCATGCCGGATGTCGCATTAAAACTACGCAAAGCGATGGAAAAAGACATCGGTGTCGCAGAAGCCGTCAAGATTATTCAGTTCGACCCTGTGATTGCCGCAAAACTCATACAAGTCGCTAATTGCCCTCTTTATGTTACCGCCAATCCCGCTAAAACCTGCCTGGAAGCCATCAGCCGGATAGGACTTAAAGCCACACAAAACCTGGTAATTTCACTTTGCATCAAAGACATCTTTCAAGCCAAGAACAGCGCCATCAAAAAGCTGCTGGAAAGCATCTGGCGGCAAAGTGTTTATGTCTCCTGCATCAGCTATGTTCTTGCCGCAGAAACCAAAATAGTTAATCCTGAAGAGGCACTATTGGCAGGATTGATCTGCGATATCGGTTTAGTGCCTTTTTTGACTTACGCAGCGAATCTGCCTGACAATTATTACACCGAACAGGAACTGATAGCCGCTATCCCTTATATAAGAGGGCCCGTCGGAATGAATATTTTACGCGAATGGGATTTCCCGGAAGAACTCGTTGCCATGCCTTCCTTTGCTGAAGACTGGTATCAACATACTCAAGACAAACTGAGCCTGATCGATATCGTCGTGCTGTCAAGACTGCACAGCAAAATAGGTACCGCTGATATGGCCCAACTTCCAGCCATCACCTCGATACCCGCAGCCAGCAAGCTCGATCATATCCAACTTTCACCGGAAAATTCATTACACATACTGCATAACGCGCAAAACAAAATCAACGAAGCAAAACGCGCTTTTTCTATATAGCTTTAGCAAACTAACCGTATATGGATTGGTCATTTTTCAAAAAAAAGCCCCTGCCCTCACCATCAACTCAGTATGAGCCTTCTCATCAACAGGAAGAAGAACCCGACAAGGTGACTTCAGGCCCTGATATTTCAGTGCCTATCAGTTATTTAAAACGTTTGATTCCGGTAGGCCAATACCTGGATGATGTCGCCCTAAAGCAGCTAAACATCAAAAGCGGTCAGTTCAAACCCGGCATGGTGATTTTCAGCAGTGGCAAAGAGACCGAGTCGATTGTCTATTTAGTCAGCGGCGAGGCCTACCTTGAAGTGAATAACGGCTCAGCTCAAACGGTCTCATCTGACACCATGAAAGCTTTATACCCTTTATCCAGTGAACGGTTTCATCACTTGACCGCCATTGCCAAGTCTCAGGTAACGGTTATTTACCTTCCCCGAACACTTTTAAAACAACCGCTATCAGCAAACAAGCTACCGGCTAAACTCAAAATCAATGAAGCGATGGGACAAAATGCTTTTGCCCGTCAGTTTATGGATAATTTGACCCAGGGAAAACTCAACATTCCTAATTTACCGGACATCGCGGTGAAGATACGGCAAGCGAACACGGACACCATAGGGATCGCCGAATTCGTAAAACTCATCAACCTCGACCCGGTTATCGCCGCCAAATTAATTCAGGTAGTCAACAGCCCGGTTTATCGTCCCATCAGCCCGATAACCCATTGTCTGGATGCCGTAAACCGGCTGGGCATCAGCGCTACGCGCAATTTGATTACTGCACTTACCATGAAAAACCTGATCAGAAGCCGCACACCCTTAATGAAAAAGCGTATACAAGAGGCGTGGGTTCAAAGCGTCAAAGTATCAAGCTTGAGTTACATCCTTGCCAAACTCATCAACAAAGTCGATCCTGAAGAAGCGCTGTTAGCCGGACTCGTCCATAACATCGGCATTTTACCCATATTGATCTACGCAGACAGTTTACCGGCAGAAAGCTATCTTATCAGTGAGCTTGACGAAGCCATTCCGGAAATACAGGGGCAATTAGGCGCATACATGCTTGAGAAATGGCAATTTCCTGATAGCTTAAAAATGGTTCCGGTCAGGACTGAAAATTGGTTTAATAACTCCAGTGAGTCATTGGATATCAACGACGTGGTCGTTCTGGCAAAATTCCATAATATTCTGGCGAGTCAAAAAAAAGGCGAATTACCGTTGATCAACACACTACCGGCTTTTCAGAAACTTGAAAAAAAGATACTTTCGCCCGACTTGTCACTGCAGATTTTGTTGGACGCAAAACAGCAAATCAGCGAGACAATGAAGCTATTTACAGCCTAATTTAATGAAGTATTTAAAACAGTTTTTTAACGCAAAAGCCGCTGCGCCAATAGCGTCAATAGACACAAAAACCGAGGTGGACAGCCCCTGCTTCATCGAACAAACAGAGCAACCTTTGTCCGTTCTTCAACGCTTTGTCCCGATAAGAGGTCTGGACAGCAGGACGGTCAAGTTATTACCTCATAAGACACTTCATTTTGCTGCCGGTGACACCGTGTTTCTGATTCATCAAGCCACGTCATCGGTCTGGTACCTTTTTGAAGGAACCCTGACGATGGTACCGGACGGCGCGGCTCCTTTCGAAATGCAAGCAGATTCACTCAGAGCCCATCTGCCGATTAACAGCGGCAAAAAGTTCGGTGCTTCCGGCGTAGCCCAATCCTATGTCAAGATTCTTGAAGTTTCGGCAGATCTGATCGCCCACTGGACAAGCCAAAGCAAACAACAGGAACAATGTGTCGTAATTCAAGACCTGGAACTGCCGGAACAAGTCAACGAATCACTTTTTTTCACTCAATTTGCCAAGGCTTACCGGGAAAATAAACTGACTTTGCCGACCTTGCCTGATGTGGCCTTAAAACTGAAACAGGCCATGGCCAAAGAAATAGACATCGCCACGGCTGCGCGCATCATTCAGGTCGACCCGGCCATCACGGGCAGTTTGATTCAAATTGCCAACAGCCCTTTATACTCACCCATCTCGCCGGTAACCAACTGCCATGATGCAGTAACACGTCTGGGGCTGACCGCAACGCGCAGCCTGGTCTTGGGCATCAGTCTCAAGCAACTGTTCAGAAGCAACAATCCAAAACTGATGAAAGCGATGCAAAGCTTGTGGAAAAAAAGCCTTTATCTGTCCAGTTTGAGTTTTGTTTTAGCTCAGCAAACCGATGACGTTAATCCCGAAGATGCTCTTCTAGCGGGTTTGATCAGTGATATCGGCGTCATTCCCCTGCTGTATTTCGCAGAACAACAAGGAGAAAACGACATTGACATTACGCAGCTTGAAGAAACCATTCCCTTGCTGCGAGGCCCGGTTGGCAGACTGGTTCTGCATACACTGGGTTTCAGTGAAACACTCACTCAAATTCCCTATCACGCCGAAGACTGGTATTTTGACAACAATGACACACTTGGACTCATTGACATTGTCATACTGGCGAAATTACATAGCTTTATCGGCAGTGAACGGAGCAAAACGCTTCCCGCCATTTGCTCCATTCCAGCCTATACCAAATTGAACGACGGTAAACTTAACCCTGACCTTTCCCTTCAAGTGCTGCGTAATGCTCAACAACGCATTCAAGCAGCCATGAACATTCTTTCCTGATAACTATGAAAAATCCATTACTGATAAACAGCGCACTACCCCATTTCTCTGAAATCAAAACCGAACATATTGAACCCGCCATCGATGCTTTACTTGCAGAGGCACGCTCGGTCGTTTCCGCCTGCCTGGAATCAACCCAAAACTACACCTGGGAAAATCTGGTTGAGCCTATCGAAAACGTTGAAGATAAACTCAACAAAGCCTGGTCTCCAGTCAGCCATATGAACTCGGTGGTCAATAGCGAAGCCTTGCGTGAAGCTTACAATGCCTGCTTGCCCAAACTCAGCGAGTATTCGACCGAAATGGGACAAAATGAGCCGCTTTATCACGCTTATAAGATGATCGCGCAAAGCAATGAATTCGCTCATCTAGATAAAGCGCAAAAAAAAATCATCGATAACGCGCTCAGAGATTTTCGATTATCTGGCATAGATCTGCCGGAAAAACAAAAACAACGCTACAAAGAAATCAGCCAGGCATTATCGAAATTGACCAGTCAGTTTGAAGAAAACCTGATGGATGCCACCAATGCCTGGTCCAAACACATTACCGACCGAGAAGAACTGGCCGGATTACCCGAATCCGCATTACAGCAAGCCCAACAAACTGCGCAGAGCGAAAACCTGGAAGGCTGGATGATCACGCTGCAATTCCCCTCGTATCTGGCGGTCATGACCTATGCCGATAATCGTCAGCTCCGCAGAGAGCATTATGAAGCCTTTGTAACCCGCGCTTCTGACTGCGGACCCTATGCCGGTCGCTGGGATAACAGTCAAATCATGGAGCAGATTCTTAGCTTGCGCCATGAGAAAGCGCAATTGCTGGGTTTTGCCAATTACGCCGAATTATCCCTTTCCACCAAAATGGCCGAAAGTACCGATCAGGTCATCGACTTTCTTGAAGACCTCGGCGACAGGTCCTGGCGTCAGGCACGCAAGGATCTGGCCGAATTACGTGAATTTGCCGGAAAATATTACGGTATCAAGGATTTGCAACCCTGGGATATGAGCTATTTTTCCGAAAAAATGCGGCAACATTTCTACCAGTTATCCCAGGAAGAAGTGAAAGCCTATTTTCCGGACAACCGGGTATTAAAGGGCTTATTTGCAATCGTCGAAAAACTGTACGGCTTGCAAATTTCAGAAATCGATAAGGTTGACACCTGGCATCCTGACGTCCGGTTTTATCAGATACTTGATCAAAACGGCCAATTACGCGGTGAGTTTTATACCGATTTATACGCACGTCCTAAAAAGCGTGGCGGTGCCTGGATGGATGTGTGTACTAGCCGCAAAAAATCGGGCGACAGCATTCAAACCCCGGTCGCATATCTGACCTGCAATTTTACTCCGCCAACCGGCAACGATCCTGCATTACTGACCCATGATGAAGTCACGACGCTTTTTCATGAGTTCGGTCATGGCCTGCACCACATGTTGACACAAGTCGATCATTTGGGCGTTTCAGGCATCAGCGGTGTGGAATGGGATGCAGTGGAACTGCCCAGTCAGTTTATGGAAAACTGGTGTTGGGAAAAAGAGGCGCTGGGATTAATTTCAGGTCATTACCAAACCGGCGAAGCATTGCCAGAAAGTCTGTTTGACAAGATGATGGCGGCCAAAAACTTTCAGGCCGGTATGCAAATGGTCAGACAACTGGAATTCAGCTTGTTTGATTTTAGAATCCACCTTGAATATGACCCTAAAAAAGGCGGCCGTATTTATGAAATTCTTGATCGCGTCAGAAATCAGGTCTCAGTCGTTCAGCCCCCCGCGTTCAACCGCTTCGCGCACGGATTTGCCCATATTTTTGCCGGCGGCTATGGCGCCGGTTATTACAGCTACAAATGGGCCGAAGTCTTATCCAGCGATGCATTCTCGCTGTTTGAAGAAAAAGGCATTTTTGACGTTACAACCGGCCATGCCTTTTTAACCAATATACTCGAGCAAGGCGGCAGCGAAGACGCCATGTCGTTGTTTATTGCTTTCCGAGGCCGTGAACCCAAAATCGATGCCTTACTCAGACATAACGGAATTGCTGCATGAAGTACCACGATTTACGCGACTTCATCAGGCAACTCGAAAAACAAGGTGAACTGAAACGAATTCAGTATCCGGCCGATCCGGTCCTTGAGATTACCGAAATCTGCAGCCGCACCCTCGAACAACAGGGTCCGGCGCTGTTATTCGAAAAACCGAAAGGTCATACGATACCGCTGTTAGGCAACTTGTTCGGCACGCCTCACCGCGTCGCCATGGGTATGGGTGCCGATTCGGTCGAAGCCTTGCGCGAAATCGGTAAATTGCTGGCCTATCTGAAAGAACCCGAGCCGCCCAAAGGGTTCCGGGATGCGCTGGACAAAATCCCGGTATTCAAACAAGTGCTGAACATGGCGCCTAAAATCGTCAGATCGCCGCCTTGCCAGGAAGTCGTGCTGGAAGGCGACGAAATCGATCTGGCCAATTATCCCATTCAAACCTGCTGGCCCGAGGATGCCGCCCCTTTGATTACCTGGGCGCTGGTCATTACCAAAGGCCCCTACAAGGAACGCCAGAACCTGGGCATTTACCGCCAACAAGTCATAGGGAAAAATAAAGTCATCATGCGCTGGCTCGCCCATCGCGGCGGTGCACTGGATTTTAAAGAATGGCAGGAAGCCCATCCCGGCCAGCCTTTTCCGGTGACGGTTGCGCTGGGAGCAGACCCTGCGACGATACTCGGAGCGGTTACACCGATTCCTGACAGTCTGTCGGAATATGCTTTCGCCGGTTTATTACGCGGCAGTAAAACCGAGCTGGCCAATTGCTTGTGCAATAACCTGCAAGTGCCGGCCAGCGCTGAAATCGTGTTGGAAGGTTTCATTTATCCGGGCGAAACCGCACCGGAAGGCCCCTACGGCGACCATACCGGCTATTACAATGAGGTCGATGATTTTCCGGTGTTCACCATCGAAAAAATCACCCAGCGCCACGACCCCATTTACCACAGCACCTACACCGGCAAACCGCCCGATGAACCCGCTGTTTTGGGCGTAGCATTGAATGAAGTGTTTGTGCCTATTCTGCAAAAACAATTTCCTGAAATCGTCGATTTCTACCTGCCGCCCGAAGGCTGCTCGTATCGCTTGGCCGTGATCAGCATCAAAAAGCAATACCCGGGACACGCAAAACGGGTCATGCTGGGTTTGTGGTCGTTTTTGCGCCAGTTCATGTACACTAAATTCGTCATCGTTGTCGATGACGACATCAGTCCGCGCGAATGGAAAGAGGTCATCTGGGCCATGACCACGCGCATGGATCCAACCCGTGATATCACGCTGCTGGATAATACGCCTATCGATTATCTGGACTTCGCCTCGCCGGTATCGGGTCTGGGCTCGAAAGCCGGATTCGACGCCACCAATAAATGGCCCGGCGAAACCAACCGCGAATGGGGGCGGCCTATCGTCATGTCAAAAGAGATCATCCAACAGGTGGACAGAATTTGGGACGAGTTGTTTTGAAAGGTTTTTAGATTAGCGAGAGTTATTTAGGATTTGGCGCTAACTAACTTACCGCGAATTCAACTAACAAGTGCCATTTCCGGTTTGAACTTTTAATGTGGTTTTGTGGGTTGCGGTAAGCCTTGCGCGGAACACCGCAACCCCATACATAGGAGCTTGAGGATGGCAATCCATCGCCAAGCCCCTCATTCAGCATGAATCAACTAAATGACGGCTGCATAGGCGACATTTAAACTCGTCATCAACAAACCTGAGAAAGCTACGCCTGATAAGGCTTCCTGAAGGCTGCAATATTGAAATAAAAAATGAATCTTGTGCGGTGTGCGTCTAAAATTCATTAGCATGAATCAACATACTTTTCTTACCCGCACAACTTCATTACCGGCAATTGCTTCCGCGCCTTGGCTTTTCGCCTGCTCCCCGGCACAGCCATTGACTGTCGGAATACATCACTGGATGGGTTATGAAACGGCCCGCAAAGACCGACTAAACGGTGCTGAAAAAACAATCTCGACTTTTCTCTTTAATACCGGCCTTCTGGAACAGGAAAATTCGTTGCACGGCCTGGTTTGTTGGCAGTGGCTGCAAAACTCAGCAAATTAGCCAGATGAAAATATTGATGTTGGTTTTGACACTTGCAGGATTATGTCTTTCCGAAGCGGCGGTGTGTTCAAACCTGCAAGCGCCGTTAAAATTTGCTGTCCTTGCTTTTCGGCCAAAAGCACAGGCCATGAGCCGGTGGGAACCCTTGGCCGCCTATCTTTCAGCCGCCTTGGACCAACGCGTCGAACTCGGTGTCTACGACTATTCCGAACTAGACGCCGCAGTATCCCGTAAAGAAGTGGATATTGTGCTGACCAACCCGGGACACGCTATCCAGCTTCAACTTCAGCACAGTTTATCGGCACCCTTGGTGACACAGGTGACTCAAGTCGGTGAATACAATCTTTCATCGTTCGGAGGGGTTATTTTTACCCGTCATGATGCCTTGTCGATTAACGCCTTGTCTGACTTGAGTGAAAAGCGTATAGCAATAACCCTTATAAATTCTGCCGGCGGTTATCAGATGCAAGTCTTTGAGTTGCTGTCTGCCGGAGTCCCGTTACCCGAAAAGCAAAACCTGATAACAACGGGCATGCCTCACGACCTTGTTGTGGAAGCAGTCATGACCGGCCGCGCCGATGCTGGTTTTGTACGAAGCGGTATTCTTGAGAGTCTTCATCACGAAGGCAAGCTTGACCTGAGTCAAATTAAGATTATCAACCAGCAAAAGATACCCGCTTATCCCTATATCAGCTCCACCCGTCTGTATCCGGAATGGCCGGTATCGGTGATGCCCCAGGTTGATTCACAACTCTCCCGCAGACTGATCATTGCCTTGCTTAACCTACCTCCCGATAGTCCGGCAGCCCATTCAGCAGGCATCTATGGCTTCATTCCCCCAGCCAATTATGAGGGTGTGCACGAGATACTCAGAAAACTGCGGTTGCCGCCCTATGGCGAAGCACCTGATTTTACCCTCTCCGACCTGTGGAAAAAATACCAGCTATGGATTACCTCCATAGGCATCTTGACGCTGCTTTTAACGGCATCCGGCTTTCTTTTGATAATCCAAAACCGCCGATTACGTCAAAGTGAGCAGCGTTTTGCAACCTTGTTTGAGTTGGCCCCGGAACCCACCTGGATTATTGCCGATGGTCGCTTTATAGACTGCAATATGGCAGCCGTGAGAATACTGGGTTACAAAAACCGGACCAAACTACTGAATACCCGCCCGGCCGACATTTCACCGGAACGCCAGCCCGATGGTGAAAGTTCGCATAGTAAGGCTGAGCGTATACTGCAATCAGTTGCAAACGGTGAGCCGCAACGTTTCGAGTGGATCCATAAAAAGTTTGACGGCAGTAAATTAATAGCCAATGTCAGCCTGGATCCTGCAATTTTAAACGGAAAAAAGGTCGTGCTCTGTTCCTGGCATGATGTGACACAACGCAAACAAACCGAAGCCAGATTATTGGAAAGTGAGCGCAAATTTCGAGAGCTGAGCCGCCGCCAGGAAGAAATCATCTGGGCTACGAACATTGGCACCTGGGAATGGAACGTCAGGAGCGGTGAAACGATATTCAACGAAAGATGGGCCGAGATTACCGGTCATACCCTGGATGAACTGAGTCCCTATAGTATTGAAACATGGATAGCCCTAGTCCATCCGGAAGATATCAAGCTTTCGAGGATCAAACTGGAAAAATGCTTTTCTCGCGAAACAGCCTCTTACAGTTGCGAAGTCCGGATGCGGCACAAGCAGGGTCATTGGATCTGGATTCTGGATCAAGGCCGGATAGTCGAATGGACTGCTGACGACATGCCTTTACGAATGTCGGGGACGCATCAGGACATTACCGACCGTAAACAGGTGGAGAACGAGTTGAAGCTCGCCGCCAGCGTCTTCACTCACGCCAGAGAGGGCATACTGATTACCGATGCCGACGCCAACATCATAGAAGTCAATAACACTTTTTCGCTGATCACCGGTTACAGCCGTGCTGAAATCCTGGGCCAGAACCCTCGAATCTTAAATTCCGGACGGCAACCGCCGGAATTTTATTCGGCTATGTGGCAACAGCTTATCGACAAGGGTCATTGGTGCGGGGAAGTATGGAACCGGCGCAAGAGCGGCGAAGTTTATGCCGAATTGTTGACTATCAGTGCCGTCAAGGACACCTCTGGCAGTACGAAAAGTTATGTGGCATTGTTCACGGATATTACCCAGATCAAGGAACAACAACACCAACTGGAACACATTGCTCATTTCGACACGCTCACCCAACTGCCGAACCGCCTGCTGCTGGCTGACCGGCTAAGGCAAGCTATGATCAATACTGAACGCAGCGGCCGTTCTTTGGCGCTTATCTACCTGGATCTGGACGGATTCAAGGCCGTCAACGATCATTATGGACACCCTGCGGGCGATGAGCTGTTGATCGTCGTCGCCCAACGCATGAAGTCGGCGTTACGCGAAGGCGACACCCTGGGACGAATCGGTGGTGATGAATTTGTTGCGATACTGATTGACCTAGAGCAAAACGAAGACTGGGAGCCGGTTCTTAATCGCCTGCTTATCGCCGCTGCAGAACCAGTAACTATCAACGAAGACCAGTTAGCAGTATCGGCCAGTATCGGCGTCACACTGTACCCGCTCGACAATGCCGATGCGGATCAACTGCTGAGACATGCCGATCAAGCGATGTATCAGGCCAAACAACAAGGCAAAAACAGTTATCAGCTGTTCGATATCGCTGAAAACGCGGTAGCGGCAACACAACGAGATACTTTGGAGAGCATCCGGCGCGCCATTGATTACGATGAATTCGTCCTTTATTATCAGCCTAAAGTGAATATGAAAACGGGCGAAATTACCGGTGCGGAAGCGCTTATTCGCTGGCAGCATCCTGAACGCGGACTTCTGCCTCCGGCCGCCTTCCTGCCTTTTATCGACAAGCACCCTATCAGTCTGGAAATAGGCGAATGGGTCATTAAGACCGCATTAAGCCAACTTGCGGCATGGCGCACAGAAGGATTGACGATAGCGGTCAGTGTCAATATCAGTGCGTTTCAACTGCAACAAGCCCGTTTCGAAAAACGCTTGTTTGAAATGCTGACGGCTCACCCTGAAGTTGAGCCGCAACAACTGGAACTGGAAATCATCGAATCCAGCGCGCTAGAAGATATAGCCTATGTATCCGGCGTCATGAATGCCTGCGTCAGCCTCGGCGTGCAGTTTGCTTTGGATGATTTCGGCACCGGCTATTCTTCGCTGACCTATTTAAAACGTCTTCCGGCAAGTACGCTAAAAATTGACCAAAGCTTCGTCAGGGATATGCTGGAAGATCAGGACGATCTTGCCATTGTTGAAGGTGTAATGGGGCTTGCCAACGCTTTCGGGCGAAAAATCATAGCCGAAGGTGTAGAGACGATAGCCCATGGCAATTTACTGCTGGCTCTGGGTTGTGAGTTGGCGCAAGGCTATGGCATTGCCAAACCCATGTCTGCGCCCGAACTACAACCCTGGATCAAAACCTGGCGTCCCGACCCGTCCT
>JAGXSU010000138.1 GCA_018333785.1 Methylomicrobium sp.
CAGGGTCTAGTCGCCAGTCTTGAATCGCCAGGAGAGAACTTATGAAGAACCCTACAGTTGTCGCCCTAGATAACTTAAAACCGAGCCCAGCGAATCAAGACTGGCTCCCTCCGAGATCGTTCGAAAAAAGCAATCCAAAACCCACAATTTGCGAGCTTCCTTCTATCAGGACGGATGAGCAGCATTTGATTGTCGACTTTAAAAACTATTACGGATACCGATTAGGCAGAGATCAAGCCTGTAAATCATTGCACTATGCTTACGAGGCACTGTCTTTGGCTATCAGCGACCGTATTGTCGACCACTGGAAAAAAACCTACAACGCCTACAAAGAAGAGGATTGCAAAAGAGTCAGTTACTTGTCGATGGAGTTTCTAATAGGACGAACTCTGAGTAATACCATGATTAACCTGGGTATCACCGATGTCGTATTGAAAGCCATGTACAAACTGGGTCTGGACCTTGAGGAATTGATGGAGGCTGAGCACGATGCGGGTCTCGGTAACGGTGGATTGGGTCGGTTGGCCACCTGTTTTATCGACAGCTGTGCAACCCTGCGCTTACCGGTTACGGGTTATGGTTTGCGCTATGAGTACGGCATGTTTTCGCAACTGATCATCAATGGTGAGCAGGTTGAAGCCCCCGATCGCTGGCTACGAGACGGCAACATCTGGGAAACAGAACGCTTCGAATACCGGCAAATCATAAAATTCGGCGGCCGCACGCATTACTTCACTGATGACCAAGGTGTAACCCGGGTTAGCTGGATCGATACGCACGACGTACTGGCCATTCCCTTTGACACACCTGTTCCAGGTTTTCGAAATGGTGTCGTGAATACTTTGCGTTTATGGAAAGCCGTAGCAAACGAAGAATTTGATTTTCAGGAATTCAACGGTCGTGATTATGCTGAAATCGTCGTTGAAAAAAATAGGGCCGAAAACATAACCATGGTGTTGTACCCCAACGATGCAAGCGAAAATGGCAAGGAACTTCGTTTGAAGCAGCAATACCTGTTCGCTTCTGCAACCTTACAAGATGTCATCGCGACCTGGATAGGCCGACATGGCAATGACTTTTCCGAATTTGTTGCAAAAAACTGTTTCCAACTCAATGATTCGCACCCCAGCATAGCCGTGGCGGAGATGATGCGTTTGCTGATCGACATCCATGGCTTGAGTTGGGACGATGCCTGGAACATAACCAGAAACACGATGGCTTATACCAACCACACCTTATTGCCGGAAGCTTTGGAATGTTGGTCTGTGAATTTATTCAAGCAACTCTTACCAAGACTGCTGGAAATCATTTTTGAAATCAATGCGCGCTTTCTGGTTGATGTCTCGCGGCGTTGGCCAGGTGATACGGAACGCCTGATTCGTATGTCATTGATCAAGGAAGGCGCGGATCAACAGGTCAGAATGGCGTATCTGGCCATAGTGGGAAGTTATTCTGTCAACGGTGTTGCCAAATTACATACATCGCTCTTACAAAAAGGCTTGTTCCGTGATTTTTACGAAATGTGGCCGGATAAATTCAATAGCAAAACCAACGGAGTTACGCCCAGACGCTGGATAGCTTCGTGCAACCCGGGCCTGGCTGATTTAATCACAGCAACGATCGGTGATGACTGGTTGACCCATTTGGATAGGTTGAAAAATCTCGCCCCCTACGCTGACGACAGCGATTTTCGCCAACGCTGGTGGCAGATCAAACGCCATGCAAAGCAATGCTTGATCGATTACCAAAAACAGCAGCACGATATTGAACTTAGTCTTGACGCCCTGTTTGACGTGCAAGTCAAGCGTATCCATGAATACAAGCGACAATTATTGAATGTGTTGCATGTGATTCATCTTTATGACCGAATCAAACGGGGCGATACGGAAAACTGGACAAACAGGAATGTCTTCATTGGCGGTAAGGCCGCGCCAGGCTATAGCATCGCTAAAAAAACCATCAAATTAATCAACAATGTCGCCGATGTGATCAATAACGATCCGGATGTAGGTGACAGGCTCAAACTGATCTTTCTATCCAACTTCCAGGTTTCCGCGATGGAAATCATTTGTCCCGGGACTGATCTTTCAGAGCAAATTTCAACCGCCGGTAAAGAAGCGTCCGGTACCGGAAATATGAAATTCATGATGAACGGTGCGGTGACCATCGGAACCTTGGATGGCGCCAATATCGAGATACGTGACGAAGTAGGTCCCGAAAATTTCTTTCTTTTTGGGATGACCGTAGATCAGATAGAAACCTATCGTCAGGATTATGATCCAGTTACTGTGATCGATCAGGATCCAGATTTGTCCAGAGTATTCGACTTAGTCGAAGGGGGCCACTTCAACCGGTTTGAACAGGGAATTTTTGATGACTTGATTGCTTCGCTCAAAAGTAAACAGGATCCCTGGATGTCCGTTGCTGATTTCCGAAGCTATGTCGATACCCAAAAACGGGTAGAGACAGCCTTTAAGGATACCGAACACTGGATTCGTATGAGTATCCTGAACACGGCTCATAGCGGAAAATTTTCCACCGACAGGACCATTGCCGAGTACAACCAAGACATCTGGAAGCTGACACCCATCAACATGTCCGATAGTTGAAGCGGTTGACGTTTGAAGCCGGTTTGTTGCCGCTTCGATATTTCAATCAATCATCTACACCCTCTAACCCAAGTGGGCGAGTCGTTACGTTAAAAATACAGAAGGAGTAAAAAGATGGACTTAATTTCTCTGATAGTGGCCCTGATCGTAGTCGGTCTGATACTGGGACTGATCAATGCATACCTGCCTATGGAACCGCGTATCAAGCAGATTCTAAACGGCGTGGTAATAATTTCAGTGGTTCTTTGGTTGTTGAATGCCTTTGGTCTTTTGGCTGTTCTACCCAAGGCGCTGGTTTCAGTAACGGTCGTCCTGATTGTTGTCGGCCTGCTGTTGAGTCTGGTTAACACTTATATACCGATGGATTCACGCATCAAGCAGATATTGAATGTCATTGTGATCATCGCTGTCATTTTGTGGCTGCTCAGTGTGTTCGGAATCATAAGTGGATTACCGAAAGTTCGTTTAGGTAACTTTTAGAGACTGATTTTGATACCTAGTGTTTTAGTCATGTTTTCTTCAGTGGCGAGCTGTATCGGCTATGCCGAAACCTTCGATATGAAGCGACTAACAATGCCCTGGAGGGCAAGCCTTGAGTCGACCATTGTGCCTCCCCCCCTGCGTCACAATAGTTGTCGCCTCAAATTTTTAGAACCCTATAAATTTGAGATAACAAAATGAATCCTTCCAAGAAACTGTATTCTGATGAATTCAAAGAGCAAGCCCTGGCAAAAGTTTACAATCGTGGTGACCGAACGATTCAAGCCATTGCCGACGAATCAAACCTCAGCATACACACCTTAAAAAACTGGATGAAAAGCAGCACACCCGCCGATACACCCACCCCCTTGACCAAGCGCCCTAGAGATTGGCGACCCGAAGAACGATTACTGGCACTCCAGGAAAGCTATAGCTTGAACGACGAGGCCCTGGGCGCCTGGTGTCGGCAACGTGGGCTATTTGCTCATCAACTAGCACAGTGGAAAAGTGATTTTTGTGCCGCCACCAGCGCCCGTTCTGGCACCGATGACAACCCGACCCTGCGCAGCCTGAAAGTCGAGAACCAACGCCTGGAACGCGAACTCAACCGTAAGGACAAAGCCTTAGCTGAAGCCGCTGCCTTGTTGATCCTGCAAAAAAAGGTCCGGGCGCTGTTGGCGGGAGAGGTCAAATGACCTCCCTTCAGCAGCGCCAAACCCTAATTGATTCCATTGCCGAAGCCACCGCAGCCGGTGCCCGTCAAGACCAGGCTTGTGCGGTGCTGGGTTTGAGTCCGCGCACCTTGCAACGCTGGCAGGCCGGTGAAACCCTGGGGGAAGACCAGCGGCCGCAGCGGCAATACACCCCGCCGCATGCGCTGACCGAGGCCGAGCGCGCCCATATTTTGACGGTGGTCAATTCCGCTGCATTTGCGGATTTGCCGCCCAGCCAGATTGTCCCGCGCCTGGCTGATCAAGGCATTTATCTGGCGTCGGAATCGACGATCTATCGCCTATTGAAAGCTGCCCAGCAACTGAAACATCGCCGCAGTGAACGCCCCAGTCAACCACGTACCAAGCCCAAAGCCCTGAGCGCAACCGCGCCCAATCAACTCTACAGTTGGGACATTACCTATCTACCGACCGCCATCAAAGGCCAGTTCTACTACCTCTACCTGTTCCTCGATATTTTCAGTCGCAAGATCGTCGGCTGGCAGGTGTTTGAGGAAGAAAGCAGTCAATACGCCAGCGAGCTATTGCGGGATATTGTTTTGCGCGAAGGCCTACAACCTGGGCAAGTCATCCTGCATTCCGATAACGGTAGCCCCATGAAAGGCGCCACCATGCTGGCCACCCTGCAACTGCTGGGCGTCATGCCTTCACTCAGCCGACCGGCGGTCAGCAACGACAATCCGTACTCGGAATCGTTATTCAAAACCTTGAAATTTCGCCCGCAATACCCGTTAAAATCGTTTGCTGACCTAGCCGCCGCCCGGCAGTGGGTGGCCGACTTGGTGCAATGGTACAACCATGAACATCGGCATAGCGCCATTGGTTTTGTCACCCCGGCTCAACGCCATGCCGGTCTGGACGAGGCGCTGTTGAATCAACGCGATGCGCTCTATGAGCACGCCCGCAGTCAAAACCCTCGGCGCTGGAGCCAAAACACCCGCAACTGGAACAGAATCCATACCGTGCATTTAAATCCAGATCATATCGAAACCCAAAACAACTCGTCCCAGGAGGCCGTTAATCCGGACAAAATAGCCGCATAAAATTTTACATTGAGGCGACAACTAGCTTGAAATTTTCCGCTCCGGAGCGTTTAACTAGCAGAGCCTGACCCAACAATCTACTGTTCGGTTCAAGACGACCATCTTTGACTCTGCCTTTATTTACTACTTACATCCCTATTTTGAGGAATAACCCATGAAAAAAATCAACGAGCAAAGCATAAACCTTGCAAACAGCATTTTGGTAACGTTGTTGTTATCTGCTGTCATTATCACAAGTGGTTGCAAGGAAGAAGGGCCGGCTGAAAAGACCGGTAAAAAACTTGATCAAACCATCGAGAGTTCAAACGAAAAAATCGATGAGCAAGTCGACGCACTAAAACAGTCTATTGACGCCAAAGAAGAGGCGATGAAAAAGCAATCCGAAACAGTTGGGGAAGTCATTGACGATGCTGCTATCACGGTAAAAGCTAAAGCGGCCATGATGGCAGATCCTCTGGTCAGCGCATTCAATATCGACATAACCACCGTTCAAGGTGTAGTTAAATTGAACGGTGCTGTCACTAATCAACAGATTATTGATAGAGCGCTGGAAATAGTTCGTGCTACGCCGGGCGTTAAATCAGTAGAAAACCACCTGGTTGTCAGCACTGGAGACCTTAGATGATAGTAGCTTTACGTTATTTGAGCGTTATTGGGCTTGCCTGCCTTTATTCGGCCGGAGTCTTCGCGTCACCGGAAGAAGATGCTTATATTGCCGGATATGCTGCGAGTATACTCGAGCGTGATTTCAAACTCGAAAGGCCCGCTATCAGTGTCAAGGACGGTGTTATAAAGCTGGAGGAAGAAGCTTTAAAAAATACCGACCGTATCAAAGTCATGGAGGCATTATCCAAGGTTCCCGGTGTGTCAGGTGTCGGAATTGGAGAGCATAACGGTAAAAGTATATCCTCTCCGTTGATGCATTCTGCAGCCCTGGATAAGGACAGCCAACAGTTGAATGAAGACTCTGCAGCATTGAAGACGGGAATTTTCCCGGAAGGTCACTTGTTTAAGTCTTTATTCGCCGATCCGAGCTGGCCTCATTTTTCGGCTTCTTATCACAACTATACCAGCGGCGATTTTGACGGTACCAATATAGCAACAGTCAGTTTTGGCGAAACAATCCCGTTTTATCGCCAAAACATGGGCATATTGCAACGCTTTGGTTCGCAGTGGGAGGTGGGGATTCAGGGCGGAGTTATCAGTGATTTCAATCTGGATGCATCCTCATCGGATTTGATCAATACTGATTTTGTCGGGGCTTTGTATTCGAGTATGCGTATTGGCGATTTCTCTGCTTTCAGCCGTGTTTTCCATCAAAGCTCCCATCTGGGTGACGAGTTTTTATTGCGGACACGATTAGAGCGAGTGAATTTGAGTTTTGAAGGGATTGATTTAAAACTCTCTTACGATCTGCCTGTCGGTTTTCGCTTGTACGGGGGAGGGCGCGGTTTGTTCCATAAGGAGCCCGAATCACTAAAAGTGTGGTCAGCTCAATACGGTATTGAGTTTAGAAGCCCATGGCGCATGGATTTTGGAGGTATGCGCCCAATCGCAGGAGCCGATTTCAAAAATTTCGAAGAGAATGATTGGTCAACTGACATATCAGCGCGAGCAGGCGTTGAGTTCGAAAACATGCAGGTGCTGGGTCGGAAGTTTCAGATTCTTGCCGAATATTTCAATGGCTATTCCCCCAGTGGTCAGTTTTATAACGAAAAAATTGAATACATAGGCCTGGGTGCTCATTTTCACTTCTAAAAACTTGGGGGTAACTTCTCGTACGCTTTGAATTGAGGGTGTAGGTGCTTGATTTCAAAGGACGCGCTAATGCATCTCTATCGAAAAGCCTTTTTAATCAACCACCTAAATACCAAACGGGAGAGGACCCTTGGTCACGATAATCGCTGCCAAAGGTCCGCCCCTTTGATAATTATGTTAAAGAAAGTTGATCCGTTATTGAGTCAGAAGCGCCTCAAAGTTTTCCAGCGGAACCGGCATGCCGAATAGATAACCCTGACCTAGGCGGCAACCCTGTTGTTCCAGAAAAAGGCGCTGCTCATTTGTTTCAACCCCTTCGGCGATGACTTCCATGCCCAAGTTATTGGCCATGCCGATAATGGTTTGAACAATCAAGGCGTCTGATCGCGTTACGCCAATATTGTGGACAAAGCTTTTGTCGATTTTGAGTTGATCAAGAGGCAATTGCGTCAGATAAGACAGTGATGAATAGCCTGTGCCAAAATCATCCACCGATAAACTGAGGCCCAGTTCTTTGAGCGCCAGCATTTTGGCGACGGTATCGCCAATGTCCTTCAGCATGACGCTCTCTGTGAGTTCCACGGTAAGAAGATTGGAACGGATGCCCGTTTTTGCCAGCACCGCTTTGATATTTTTAACGAAGTCAACTTCACGAAACTGGTTGGCGCTGACATTGATTGCCAATTTTAATTGCTGCGTTTGGGGATTGTTTTCCCAGACTTTAAGCTGACTACAAGCCGTTTCCAGCACCCAGAGCCCAATCGGCAAGATCAGTCCGGTTTCTTCCGCCAATGGAATAAACTCCATAGGCATTATCAATCCGCGTTCCGGGTGCTGCCAGCGCAATAAGGCTTCGGCGCCATACACCTGACCATCAAGGCTGGTTTGTTGCTGAAAATACAGTTGGAATTGATGCTGCGTAAGGGCTACGCGTAAATCAGCTTCCAGAGCCGCACGCTCGTTGACCACCGCCTGCATCTTTTCATCAAAAAAGCACAGGGAATTGCGTCCATTCACTTTGGCTTGGTACATCGCAATATCAACATGCCTTAACAGTTCATCCTCTGCCACTAAATGATCGACAAACAACGTGGCCCCCATGCTGGATGAGCAACGGTAGTCATACCCTTCGAGCAGATACGGCTCATTCAACGCGGCCAATATTTTTAAACCGGCAGCCTTGGCATGAATGGCCGCATCCTCAGGACACGTTCCCAGATCCTCCAGCATAACGACGAATTCATCGCCCCCCAGACGAGCAGTGGTATCGTTCTCGCGAACATTGCTCACGAGCCGCCGGGCGACTTGCTGCAGTAACATATCACCCTGGTTATGCCCCAGCGAGTCATTCAACATTTTGAAGTTATCCAGATCAATAAACAACAACGCGCCGTATTGCTTGTTCCGGGTACTGGAAGCCAGCGCTTTATGCAATCTATCCTTAAAGAGCTGTCGGTTTGGCAAATGCGTTAATGGATCGAAGAAGGCCAGTTGTTCAATCTGCTCATTCGCGGCTTTTAATTGCGAAATGTCAGTTAGCGCGATTCGCAAGAGAGGCTGAGCATCGTCGGACTCCCTCAACAAACAGTCGACAAGCACATAAAACAAAGTCCCATCAGCATGATTCATGCACAATGCAATCTCTTGCTTGTCACCTTTGGCCTGTTTCATCCTGTTCAGGAAGAAGCGATACCAGCGGTCCCTGTCCTGATTATCGATAAATTGTGAGAACCGGCGCTTGATCAATTGAGCTCGATCCATGCCCAGCAATCTGCATCCGGTCAGGTTTATTTGGCTGATCAGGCCCTCCCCGTTTACGGTTATATAAGTAATAGGGGCAAATTCATAGAGATCAATGTAACGATCCCGCGCTTCCTCCAGCTTGAGATGCGCGCTGCGCAATTCCTCATTCTGCATCTCCAGTTCAACCTTGTGCACAAGCAACTCATGCAGCAAGACATCAGAAGGCTGAGCCGTCTTTTCTGATGGCGACACGCTGAGCACCATGGCTTCAGCCTCTGCTCTAAGTGATTGACGCCGCTCACAGCCATCCCATTTTTGATTCATTCTTTACTCTCCTTGGTTAACTCGTCGCCAATATCCTCGGTTGTCAATAGAATCAACGACGATTCTATTGACTTACCGGCCAGCCTGCGGGCATTTAATCTGATTGTATGATGCCCGATCACCGGAAAATCATGCTCTACAATATAGTCTTCAACGCTTTGGTCGCGGGGCAATATGATTTCCAGTAATTCTCGCAAGGCAGGAATATTCCACTGGCTGTTTCCCAGTTCGTAAATCTTTCGGCCGATAGTGTTTGCGGCAATGACCTGAAAATACTGGTAAAAGGCATGGTTGGCAGACACAACCTGTAACTCGCCATCCAGCACCAGCAGGGGTGCACGAATGGTATTGACTATGTTCTCGGCGAGTTCGGCTGCCAATTGCACCCGGGTCTCCGCCTCGATACGCTTGCTGATATCGGTAAAAGTCAGTACGACGCCTTCGATCACATTATCCAGCGTGCGGTAAGGCTGAATTCGAACCAGATACCAGGCTCCGCTGTCGGCGCGCATTTCCAGCTCAACCGGCACCAGCGAGTCAAGCACTGACTGTGCATTGCTCAATAATAATTCACCATCAAGATCAGACTTGATATCGCTCAACCGTCTACCCACGTCAGAGGGCACCAACCGATAGATACGGGTGGCTTCCCGCGTGAAGCGCCGGATAATCATGTGGTCATCCAGAAATACGGTGCCAATATTGGTATTGTCCAGCAGATTCTTCATATCATTCTGCATACCGGCCAGTTGCTCAATTTTGGCCTGCAGTTCTGAATTTACGGTGATCAGTTCTTCGTTGACCGATTGCAGTTCCTCTTTGGAGGTTTCCAATTCTTCATTAGTGGATTGCAGCTCCTCGTTAGTAGATTGCATTTCTTCATTAGCAGATTTGAGTTCCTCGTTGGTCGCTTGTTGCTCTTCACTCTGTAATTGATGACTTTCTTTCAAATAGGCAAGATTTCGCTCCAGTTCTTCAATTCGTCCCAGTTCGGATGTTTTTGCGATGCGTTTGCGCTTCGACTTGACCTCCGGAATGGCAACCTCTTGAAAACTGACCAACAATAAATTATGACTGCCATCGGGATCGGGTAAAGGCCGCACACTGAGACTGATTGTTGAAAACCCGCCGTTGGTTTTCATCTGTATTTCATGACCTAGAAGAGACGCACCCTCATTGGCAGCACCAAGAATGGCTTTACGCAACGCCATCTCCAGACCTTCCCGTGCCATGTCAACCACGTTGAGACTGGCCTGACCGGGTGCTGGGCGAAGATATTTGCCGGTATCGCCGTGCACATAGAGGATGTTGCCCTTTTGGTCGGTAACCACCGATGCGGGAGCAAAGCATTGCACGAGTAGCCGACGGGTCAGTTCGGCAAAGTTGGGTTCAGTTATTTTTTTCATGGTTTCCTCTGGAGCTTTATCGCCAGATTCTGAGGCCCAGGACACCACATGCGCCATCACTGCACGAGAAGATTTGATGGAGTGAGTGGCACGGTAAAACTTCCATTTACGATTGATTGATGAAAAAAGCTCGGTATGATTGCCAATGCTTTCCGAGGGTGACAGGAACAGCACGCCGCCGGGTTTGAGAGCGTAGTGAAACATTGGAATCAAGCGGCTCTGCATTTCAGCTTCCAGATAGATCATCAGGTTGCGGCAACTGAGCAGATCGAGTTTGGTGAAAGGCGGGTCCTTGATCACGTTCTGGGTAGCGAACACAATCATCTCACGGATTTCCTTCTTGACCCGATACCCGGCATCTTCCTTGACAAAAAAACGGCGCAGCCGTTCCGGCGTCACATCTTGGGCAATATTGGGTGGATAAAAGCCTGCGCGAGCCGTTGCGATGGCATCATCATCCAGATCAGTGCTGTAGATTTGTACCTTGAATTCCTGGTGTGACTGCTCCATCCGTTCGCGCAACAGCATGGCAATGGAGTAGGCCTCCTCACCGGTCGCACAACCTGCAACCCAGATGCGAAAAAGATAGTGATCCGGTTTGTCTTTGCACAGCTGGGGGAGTATTTCATTTTCCAGAACAGCGAATGCCTCTGTGTCGCGAAAGAAATTGGTGACATTGATCAGCAATTCTTTGAACAGGATATGGACCTCGGCTGGATTCTCCTTCAGGTAAAGAGCATAGACATCGGTATCATCGATATTGTTTTGTGACATGCGGCGCTCAATGCGCCGGCCAATAGTGCTTTTTTTATACAACGCAAAGTCGTGTCCTGTGCTGGTGCGTAATAGCATCAATATCCGGTTGATGCTCTTTTCGGCTTTGGGTATTTCAGCTCGAACGTCAATTGTGCTGGCACCTTTCAGCAACGCGTCCGGCATTTTATCGACGGGCAGTACATGGGTGGCATAACCCGCATTGATGGCGCTGGTAGGCATGCCGTCATATTTTGCAGTGGCCGGTTCCTGTACCAGCGAGAGTCCTCCGCCACCGAGAATAGCGCGCAAACCCAAGGTGCCATCGGTACCCGTACCTGAAAGGATGATGCCGACGGCTTTTGCCTCCTGGTCTTCTGCCAGTGACCTCAGAAAAGCATCAATCGGCATCCGCTGTCCGCGAGGCTCATTAGGCAAACTCAGTTGCAATTTTCCATGAAAGATCGCCATATCTCTGTTCGGCGGAATGACATACACGCAGTTGCGGACTACCTGGACCTGATCCTGCGCCTCGACCACCGGCATCGAGGTGGTGCGCTGCAGAATTTCAGTCAGCAGGCTGGCGTGGTTGGGATCGAGATGCTGAACCAACACAAAAGCCATGCCGCTATCAATGGGTGCATGACGGAAAAATTGCTCCAACGCTTCCAGGCCACCGGCAGAAGCCCCTATGCCTACAATGGGGAAAAGGTCTTCTGTGTTTTTAGATTCCATAAGGGGTGAACTGTTCAGACAGGGCGTTTGGCAGGGGAGGTTTATCCGGTTTTAAAAATCGCTTCAAAAATAAACCGCATTTTTCTCAAGACCATTCTACACCCTTCTGTTTCCTTATGTTGATGAATAGCCTCCCGTCCAGGAACATTGAATCTTACCGGATACGGAAAGTCCTTGGTCATTATTGACCCCCTAAAGTCAGGGTTAAAACGAAAGAGTATTAAATTTCCGTTTCTTACGAAAATACACAGCTTTTTATAACCGGTCTGTGCGCCCAGGCACATTGAACAGGCCTTATGTTAGCCACCGTACCGACTCAAGTCACCCCTGCACGCTATAGTGACTCTGAGCCTGATGAATTGATGAGAAATAAAGGGGTAAAGATTTTTTTATGTATGAAGCGCGGATGGCTTCTACTGATAATCCCTCGTTTTAAATCAGGAGCGTCAAGCCCGTATCGCACAGTGTGCTTATAAATCTCAAGCCGTCAAAGGACTGATAAACATACCGCATTCAAAGCAGGTCATTAAAACGATATTTTAATTGAACCGGCTTAATCTCAACTCATCGTGAATATTATGAAAAACAAAAACTCAACTCTCACAACGTCGTATAACAACGTTCAGTTATCCAAAATTATCCCGATAGCTGTCGTAATAGGCCTCGGTCTTGCCGTTGTTATTAATCCAGCAAATGCTGAAAAATCAACATCTAACAGTCTTCACTCGCAAAGTAATGCTGCGGAAAACGCAGGAGATGGCAAAGGAAAATTACCCACCTTCGCAGAAGCCGACACGAATGGCGATCACTACGTGACTAAAAGGGAATTACAAAATTTCCCCTATTTATTGCAAACTTTTGACAAAGTTGACGCCGGTAATGATGGAAAACTGCAACAGCATGAATACCAAAACCTTGAAATGGAAACCAAACGGGAAGGCGAAGTCAAGTAAATCAGCGAACAAGACCCAGCTTCTGATAAATTAGTCCCCCTCTACAGCCCGTTGATGAAAATCGACGGATGCTGCTCAGCATCAACCGTTATTTAAGCGTGCCAATTGAGCCGAATCCCCACAAGCTGACTGCATGGTCTCTATCAGATCACGTCAGAACGCCTGTGTTCAATACTAAGTGCTGATCATTTGCGACAATTCGGACTGGCCGTGCAGATCTCGATAGAACCAGCACAGTCGAGGCGTTGAACATTTGGATGAGGCGTCATACCGGCAGGGATTGCCGGAACGACGGCAACTATTAATGTAAACATAATTGCCCAACAAGCCTGGGCATCCCTGTGTAAACTGAGATACTTAAGTTTTCAAGTATTCTTGCAGGGGCGAATAAATTGCCCCTGCAGAAATTTTCGGAGGATTGCTGCTGACCGGATCCTAAAGTACTCTTCGTCCTTGGATGATATTAAGTACGACGACGATCAGTGCGATAACCAGTAAAATGTGGATAAATCCGCCCAATGTGTATGAGGACACCAAGCCTAATACCCAAAGAACGACCAGGATAATTGCAAGATTGATTAACATAGTATTCTCCCTAAAAAGCCGTCGATTGACGGCGTTAGATTAACCGTTACAGCCAAAGGGTGTTGATCCTCTGACTGGAAGCTCAATTCAGCGGCAATTATTGGCCTTCTTTGATATCCTGTTTGATATCGCCATAGCCCTTTTGAGCTTTGCCTAAATTCTTTTGGATATTGCCTTCTGTTTCCATGACTTTGTCATCCAGTACCTTACCGGTGACTTCCTTTACTGTACCTTTGGTTTCTTCAATGCGGCCCTCTACTTGATCTTCGTTAACGGGCGCTTCAGTTTTGCTTTCTTCGGCATAGATCGCAAACGAGGAAAGAGCCAGAATAATACCGGCCAATTTTAAGATAAGTTTCATAGATATTTCCTGTAAAAAGGTTAGAGAGTCTAGCGACTACCCGGCTGTAAGCCTGTAATTTCCAGCTCACCCGGCTAATCAGCAGAACGGGTATTCAGTCATGCTGATTTTGCCGGGTAATCAAGGAAATCCACTCGCACTGAGTTTGGCGGAAAGCCAGTCGTTCATTGTTCAAAAAATCGGTCCTGAGCGTTGCTTAAGGACTGGCGGCTAGTCGTCAACTGCCTTCTTGATATCTTCTTTAAGATCGCCAAAACCGGCTTTGACCTTGCCGACGTTTTTCTCGACAGTGCCTTCGGCTTTCAACTCATCGTCGTTCAATACCTTGCCAACGACTTCCTTGACTTTGCCTTTCGCTTCTTCAACGCGGCCTTTTACTTGATCTTTGTTCATGGGGAACTCCTGATAATTGTTTTAGTTGTTAGTGAGCGAAGATTGAGACTACTTATCACTCAGCTATAACAATACTCAAAATAGTGAATACTGTCGGTACGCCAGCGCACAATCAGAGACCTGCCATACGACGCAATTAAAAATTTGCTTAAAAGAAGACAGAGGAGCTGGAGCTTAGAGCGTATTGAAGCCCAGGAAAAGCTTCTCAAATTCGAAGGTATTATTGAAAAATACCGGGTAACATTTGGGTTCAACGAAGAGAGATCAAATACTTGCTTTATTTTGAAGCTGAAGTTTCCCAATAATTTCTAAAACGGACAACCATTATGCTTGGACTGCAAGAATTATCAATAGCGTCTGCGTAAACGGTGGCAAACCTATTTAATTAACTGATGTTACGCAGTCCTATCCCAAAAGCGTATCATTTCAGGGTGGATAAAGAAATCAGCGCTCTACACAGACTACCTGATCTGCAACCAAGGCTTGGCAACGGCGACCAGCTTGTCGGCGATCCTCGATGGTGAAGTCAGTCATGACCCAATAACCCGCCACCTGTCCGCGAGGCTATACACTTCAAAAGACCTGTGGGTCGATGTCAAGCCCACCGTGCGTCAGATCGAGAGGGGCGACGGCTGCCTGATCTTCGACGACACCGTCCAGGAGAAGGCGGTTAATGACGAGAACGAGATGATGTGCTGGCACTATGACCACTGCAAAGGCCGCTCGGCCAAAGGCATCAACCTGTTGAACGCGTTGTATCACAGCGGGCACGTGTCGATCCCGGTCGCCTTCGAAGTGGTCAAGAAGCCCCATCCGTTTTGCGACATCAAAACCCGCAAGTTCAAGCGGGCGGCGGAGTTCACCAAGAACGAACTGATGCGGTCAATGCGCCACCTGCGTGGCGAATGCCATCAAGTTCCGCTATGTCCTGACCGACAGCTGGTTTGCGTCGAAAGAGAACTTCGAGTTCATCCTCAAGAAAGGCAAACACTTCATCAGCGCCCTAAAGGACAACCGCTTGGTGGCGTTGACCGAAACAGACAAGAACGAAGGGCGCTTTGTGCGGATCAGTCAGCTGGAATTGACGGATCAACAGGCGGTGCGCGGCTGGCAAAGTCGCCCACCCGCACCGTCACCACCCAAAACAACCACCTATTCATGACCATTTATGCCGTGTTCAAGCTGGAATGTTTGAAGATCAAACATAAAATCAACCATTTCGCCATTCGGGCTAAACTTTTCATAAAAGCTAAAACAGCTTTATTATTCGTAAAATGTCGTTTCTTCAGCCAAATTGCCTGCGAAAACGCCAGACGCCGAAATTGAAGAACACGGCTCCCAAGAGAGCCAGTCCCAGCAGCGAATCCCATAAAATCGTCAAGCCTGCACCTTTTAATAAAATGGCGTAACTCATTTCGTTGAAATAATACAGCGGCGAAATTTTCATTGCCCAACGCATGACTTGCGGCATCGCTTCCGGCGGTGTCCAGGCGCCTGAGAGCAGTAATATCGGCATCATCAGCAAAATCACCAGCATGGTGACTTGTGCCAGGCTGCGGCTTATGGTGGCAACGAACAGGCCAATGCCGGAGGCCGTGAATACATAGAGCCCGGTTACCGTAAAAAACAGGCCTAGACTGCCTTTAACCGGTAAGTCAAAGATCGGAATAATGATCAGAAACAAGCTGACTCCGACACCTAACAAAATAACCAGTCCCATCGAGATAACCTTGGGTAGTAGAATTTGCAGCGAGCTCAACGGAGAAACCGCCAGCTGTTCGATAGTGCCGCGTTCTTTTTCTCGGACCGCGGCTGCGGCCGGCAGCATCATGGCCAGCATGGTCGTCACGGTGAGTAATTCAGAAATCGACATAAACCAGCCGTCGATTTGATTGGGGTTATACAACACGCGGTAGCGGTTTTGAATGACAGGCAACGAGGCCCTTTGTCCTGAATCCGGCCCCAGCCTTTTAGCCGCAAAATCCTGGCTAAAACCGGCGGTAATTTCCGTGGCATAACTGGTTGCCAAGGTACCCAAAACAGTATTGGCGCTATCTACCTGAAATTGAACGGCGACGGTTTGCCCTTGCAATAAGTGACGCTGAAAATTTTCGGGAATGTCCAGTACTGCCAGAATCCGGCCCTGATCTAATAAGGATTCGGCGGTCTTGGTGTCAAAAATTTCTCCTTTGAAATCAAAATAAGGCTGTCTGAAACGGTAGATCAACTCGCGCGATGCAGCGCTATGATCGTGATCGATCACCATCACTGAAGCGTTACGCAGATTCAGATTGATGCCGGAGCCTGCCATATAGACATCGACGGTAAAAAAATAGCTGATGATGAGCAGCAGCACCGGATCGCGTATCAACTGTTTCAGCTCTTTGATCGTCATGGCGACCAGCCTGTCCCACCAGAGTATGAATCCATGTTGGTTCATGTCGAAGGCCTTTTGTGAAAGTTCATATAGCCTGCTATCCAGAGGATAACCGCGTAAAGCATCAGCGCCACCACATCGAACCACAGTTCTTTCCAACCCAGGCCTTTAAGGAAGCTGCCCCAGGTAATTCTCAGGTAGTAAAGTGTCGGAAATAAATGCGACTCAAATTGAGTGGCGGCGGCCATTGATTCGATAGGCACCAGCAAACCCGAATACAACATGGCGGGGACAAAGGAGACCACCATGGTCAGCATCACGGCGGCAACCTGGGTTCTTACCAGTAGCAATCCTACCCCGGCGGTACAGATGACATAGATCACTGATGCGGCATAATAAAAAAACGGATGGCCTTTAAACGGCGTGCCGAATATGTTCATTACCACCCACCACAAAATCAGAATATTTAGGCTGGATATCAATAAATAGGGTAGGAATTTGCCCAGAATAAATTCGCTGCGGCTGATGGTTGAGGTATAGATATTATAAATAGAGCCGTTTTCCTTTTCACGGACCACGCCCAGCGCCGTCAGAAAAGGCGGTGTCACCATCAACACCAGCATCATCAAGCCTGATGAGATTGACCATTGACTGCGTAAGGCCTGGTTATACAAATAGCGTGATTCCAGACGCAGTGGCGCCACCTGAGCAAGCGCTTGTTCGCGGGACTTTCCCTGAGTACCGGCTAAATGACTGGCCAGTGATTGGGCATTGAAATTGGCGATAATCGCCGAAACATAGCCTTTCGCGACTTCGGCGCGATAAGGAAATACGCCATCTATCAAACTTTGCACCGACGTGGCTTGTCCAGCCAGAAGCTGTTCCTGAAAACGGGGCGGAATGATAATGGCAAAGCGTATATCGCTGTTGGCCAGCAAAGGGTCAAGCTCGCGTTCACTCGTGACATGGCCCTGGTAATAGAAGTAACGTGAATCCATAAACCGGTGCAGGAAGTCACGGCTCATAGCGCTGCGATCTCTGTCCAGTACCGCAAAGGGGATTTTTTCCACATCAAAAGAGATTCCATAGCCCAACACCATGAAGATGCCGACCGGTAGCAGGAATGCCATCGCAAAAAACAGCCGGTCGCGCAAAATTTCGCGCCATTCCTTGTAAGTAACTGCCCATACCCGGGTCAAATTCATCCGGGCTCCTGGTTTTCAAGGGCCAAAACCCTGTATACAAATACATCCTCCAGCGAAGGTGCGTCGGCGGATAAATTGAGCAGTTTGATGGACTCTTTATCCAGCAATGCGCGAATCTTCTTTTCGGCTCCGTCTCTATCCTGTGCCAGTAAATGAATATGCTGGCCGAATAAAGCGACACCCTTGAAATCGCTTTTTTCAAGCAAGGCCAGCGCTTGTAATGGTTGATCGGTAGTGATGTTCAGCAGTTGGCCGGCCTCGTCTTGCAGCGCCTGAATCATATTGCCGGGCGTATCGTCGGCAATTACCCGTCCGGCATACATTAACGCCAGATGGTCGCAGTGTTCAGCTTCGCTCATGTAATGGGTGGTCACTAAAATAGCCACCTGCTCGACGCTGGCCAAATGCATCAGGATTTCCCAGAAATGCCGCCGTCCGATAGGGTCGACACCCGACGTAGGTTCATCCAGAAACAACACGCCGGGCTGGTGGACCAATGCGCAGCCTAAAGCCAGTCTTTGCCTGACGCCCATAGGCAGGCTGCCCGCCAATTGTGCTGTGACTTCGGCCAATCCGGCAATTTGTATTACCCAGTCCAGGCGCTGTTTGAGGATGCTCCGGCTAACGCCGTAGATACTGGCGTAGAGATGAATGTTTTCGATGACGGTCAAATCCAGATACAGCGAAAATGCCTGGGACATATAGCCTATGCGTTCCTTGATCGCCTGGGCGGCATTGCGCATGTCGGCGCCTGCAACCTGGCCTTCACCGTCACTGGGCGGCAGAATGCCGGTCAGCATCTTGATCGCGGTTGTCTTGCCCGCGCCGTTGGCGCCCAGCAAGCCAAATATTTCGCCTTGCTTGACCTTGAAACTGATTTTATCGACCGACCGGAATTGATCAAAATCCTTGCATAATTGTTTGGCTTCTATGGCGATGGCTTTATCGTCCGGCAGTGGTTTGTCAAAGCGCGGAATGCTGTCGTCTTTGCCGGTTTTCGGGGCTAACGGACCCTGGCGTAACAAGGCGATAAATGCGTCTTCCAATTCAGCATCAAACGCCTTGATCGAGTTGATCTGCAAGCCGTCAAGGTGCCCGGAAACCACGCTGACCGCTTCATCCAATGCCAGATTATCGACAAATACTCTGACTTTGGGGCCAATGGCTTCCAGTTGCGGATAATGGGGTTTCAGTTTGCCAAGTGCTTCTGGCTGTGACTCGACTGTCAGCTCAACCATGCAGCCGTGCGCTTGCTCACAAATGGCATCCGGTTCGCCATCGGCGAGTACTTGGCCGTTGTACATGAGAGACAAACGGTGAAAACGTGCCGCTTCGTCCATATACGCCGTGGACACCAGCGCGGTGGTGCCCTGTTCGCGCAGCAACTCGGCGAGTATGGCCCAAAAATCCCGCCTGGAAACCGGATCTACACCGGTGGTTGGCTCATCAAGAATGACCAGCTCAGGGTTATGGATCAGTGTACAAACCAAGCCCAATTTTTGTTTCATGCCGCCGGAAAGATTTTTCATTGGCCGGTCACGAAACTTGTCGAGCCGGGTCATCGTCAGCAGCTTTTCTTTTCGTTCGCTCAGTTGTTGGGGGGATACTTGCCGCAGTTGCGCAAAAAAATCGATATTCTCTTCTACCGATAAATCGCCGTAAAGATTCAGTCCCAGGCCTTGAGGCATGAAGCCCAGCCTGCCTTTGACCTTTTCCGCCGCCGCTTCCGAATCGATATTGACGTCAAATACAGTTAATGAACCTTGTTCAAACGACAGTACGCCTGCGATAGCTTTCATCAAACTACTTTTGCCGGCACCGTCAGGGCCGATCAATCCGTATATTTCACCTCGTTTGACGGTCAAGGCCACCGCATCGACAGCCAGCTTTTTTTTATAACTTTTACAGAGTCCGTGAATATCGATAACCGGATTTTCGTTCACCAGCGCGGTTTTGCCCATGGGCTTTCCTCTTGCCAGCGGATGACCGCATCGGCGGGCAGCCCTGGCGTCAGCTGATGCTGAGGATTTTCAGCCAGATAAAGTTTAGCGGCGTAGACCAGTTTGACCCGTTCATCCTGCGTCTGCACCTCTTTGGGCGTGAATTCTGCTTGGGAAGCGATATAGCGAATCACCGCAGGAAACGGTTTATCCGGAAAGGCGTCGGTAAAAATTTGAGCGGGCAAGCCCAGGCGAACCTTGCCTATTTCTTTTTGCGGAACATAGACTTTCAAATAGAGGCTGTCCAGATCGACAATATCAAACAAGGGACTGCCGGATGCTACCATTTCGCCGTTATCGGCAATACGGGTAGTGACCATTCCCGAGGCCGGAGCCCGAATGATCAAGTCATTCATCACGCTTTGGGCTTCCGCCAGCGCGGCTTGTCCTTGTTTCAGTTGTGCGGCTATTGCGGCAACTTCATTGGTGTTTGCCTCGATCTGATCCCAGCCCAGTTCAGCTTCTGCCTGCAGTTTTTCAGCCTTTGTTCTGGCTGCACGGGCAGTGCGATGCTGGGCTTGAGCGACTTTCCAGCTTAAATCCGCCAGCTCGCTGCGGTGCTTTTCTACGGTCTCAGTTAACAACAATGCCTGAAACCGCTCTGCGTCCTTCTGCATTTGCTGTTCAGTGGCGTGGCTGGAAATCAGCTCGGCATCGGCATGATTAAGCCCGGCTTTGGCCGTTGCTATTTTTAAAGGCACATTTTTCTTGAATACGCTCAGCGAAGTTTCAGCTGCCCTGAGTTGGGCGGCAATGACGTCCACAGCCGATTTGGCTTGATTAACTTTCTCAAGAGTCTGGGCATCATCCAGTTTGATCATCACTTGTCCTGTTACGACAACATCACCTTCCCGCACCAGCAACTCAACGATACGGCCCGGCCACTTGCCCGATACAGTGTAATGATCGCCCTCGATACGGCCATTCGCCTGTACCAGTCCCTCCGGAAAAGGGGGTTCGCGTAACCAAAACCACCAAACGGCCACAGAAACAAGCAAAATGCCGGTAATTATTCCGATGATTGTGAGCAGTCGGGTTCGTTTTTCCATTTACAAAACCCCCATTGCATAACGCAATTGCAGGGTTGACAAGGCGGTGTCGTAATTTGAATTATTAAAATTATCATACGTTCTGGCGCGTAATTCTTCTGCTCTCAGTACTTCGGTATTGGTGGCCAAGCCATTTTTGTAGCGGTTAGTTGTCACTTTCAAGTTTTCATCCGCTTCTGTAATGGCGAGTCGGGTGACCTCGGTTCGTTGCTGCGCTTCCTGAATAGCCAGCCAGGTTTTGCGAACCTGCAAACCAATCATGCTGCTTAAATCGTCGCGCTGCTCTTTTAAAGAAACCGCCTGACGAAAAATAGCATCGCGGGTATGCCGGGTGCTGCCGTCGAACAATTTCCATTGCATGCCGACATTGATCATCCAGAGCCCCTCGTAAGACTGATAACGGTTTTCCTGGTATTGATAACCGCCGTTGACTGCGACTTGAGGCAAGGAACCCGCCGCGACACTCTGTGCTTGCTGCTCCAGGGCTTGTATTTGTTTGTCGAGTACCAGCAGTTCAGGACGTTGTGACAAGGCGTTAGTGCTGAGTTCGTTTAAGCTGCCCACGGGTATTTGCGGAAACTGCGGTGTGACAACCACTGGCTCGGCCAGACTGCGGTCGAGTAGCTGGTTATATTGGGCGCGGGCAATATCAAGCTGATTATTAGCCTGCAGCAGCAGTTGCCGAGCATTGGCCATCTCGACATTCGCCGCTAATAAATCGTTCTTTGCCACCATGTCCTGGTCGAACAGATTCTTAACATCTTTATGATGCTCTACCAGACTGCTGAGATGTTCTTGTGCAACCTGCACCGCGCCGTCTAAACGCAACACTGCAATAAAAGCGGCCGATACCTGCATTTTGATGGTCAGTACGGAACTGATTTCGTTATGTTGCGCGGCTTGAAAGGTTGCCTCGGCAGCTTTGATGTTATGACTGATGCGGCCGCTGGTGAAAACCGGCACTGAAGCAATCGCTTGTGCATTGACACTGCCCGCTTGTGACGTATTGAATTCGGCTGACTGACCGGCAAAATTAGCTCTTGCGGCCGGTGTTTCGTTGAGTTGGGTATATCCCGTACCTATATTGAGTTCCGGAAGCCGCTGCCCCTGTGCCGAAAACAGGTTTTGTTCGGTTGCTGTGGTATCGGCTTGCGCCGCTTTAATTTGATGGTTATTTTCGATTGCAATATCCCAGGCTTCTTCCAGTGATTCTGCTGATGTGCTCGCTGCAGGAATAAGCAATAACCCGCCTAGCAGACTGATTCTCAGACCGGGTTTTGACCTCAGCATAGGGCACCTGAAATGTAATGAAATGACGAGATCATCCGGTTGTGAGTCCGGTGCGAGACCTTAAAAGGATGCAAAATGACACGTTGCACGTTAGCCAAAGACTGTATAGAGAAAGGTAGGCGGCGTCTGTGCGCTATCGAACTCACTTTATTCAGTAACAGAAAGGGAATCGAATGAATCGCTACTTCCTTTTCATCCCTGTGTGCGCAAACGTACCGAGAAAATTTGATCAACAGCCTATTATCCGTGTCGGCGTAAGGGTTATTTGTTCAATGGCCCTGTTACTGCGTTAAAAAGGAAATTTAGCCAGGGATGGCTCAATCGGATCTGATTTCTTATGGAGAATCATTTTGAAAAATAAACACATAGCACTTATGCCGTTGATGTTACTGGTTTCCAACATGGCTTCTGCCAATGTCTGGGCACCAACCAATGCTGACAGTAATTTCTTTAATCTCGAGACTCTGATGGGGCTTCCCACGGCTTCTCAGTTTGGAATATTCGAAGATAATGTCGATGTCGCTACTGCTGCGCCCGTCCTATCGTTTAATGGCGGAACCAAACTTGATTTTACGCAAAATGGGATCAATTGGGACCTCACGTCAGGCACTGGAACAGGAACGTTATCTGAATCGAGTAACTTTCAAATAGGGTATCTTTCCGGAGCAGGATGGATTGGTGAAGCGGGAAACAACGAGATTAATTCGTTAGGCGGAACGTCTTACCAGTTATTCTTTATTGACCCAACAATGGCCATCAATAACGTTAAATCGCTTTTTGCTGTTGACATCATCTCTTCAGAAGCGGGCGCTCCAGTGCCTTTACCTGCGGCTGCCTGGTTTTTGGGTACCGGTTTAATGGGTCTGATGGCCGTAAGTCGTCGTAAAAAAGCAGTTTAAATAGCGAGAAAAACTGACTGATGGTTGGTTAACTTTCAAAGCTGCTTAAAAAAGTAGTGCTGTAGGTGCGAATGGATCTGCATCTACAGTCGGGCTTCGAAGTGTCGGAGTTTATACGCCCTCTATTGAACTAATTGAGACCCCTTATCCTAACGCTCTTCCTGAGAAAGAAGGCTAGGATAAGGGGTATTTAAAGCCGGACTTTAACGTGTCAACAGTTACTGAGCATTGGTTTGTAAAAGGTTGGCGCCATTAATCCTATCCTCTATCTTTTGCTTGTATTTTAAAAAATGCAGCGTTTGCAGCATGGCGGGGTTGTTTATGCCCAGCGTAGCAAGCGGGACTTCAATATCGGAGATATGGATGGGATAGCTCTGTCCGGATTTACGGAATTCCAGTATATACTTGACCGCTTCATTGATGACCTGCTTGCCGTAGTTGAGCGTGGAAAACTCCCTGTCATTGCAGTAGATCGTATACCGGGCGTTATGGTCTGTCATCTCTCCTGATACCCTGATGTTGAGCACTTTGTCAGACGACGACAGATCAAAGGGTTTCGGCAGGTAGCGGTTGATCTGATAAGGCTTGGGCGTGATTTCGAAAAATTCGACCGGGAGAGAGGCTTCAAAAAAATGACGGTTAATCACCGTTTGTATGAATGTTTGATACTTGTGTAACAACCCATCCATGTTCGCCTGGGGATGATGCTGCATGAAAAGCGAGCCTCTTTCGTCAAGCACATAAATTTGAACCCCGTTTTTATCCGATTCAAAAAAAATCTGGATGAATCCGGGTTTGTTATGTTCAAAAATGAATGGCAAAGCCGCGTTTTCCAACGCTTCACAATCTATTTCAACAGGGCTGTAGCAGTGTTGGGGGGCAGAGAATTCGTTGAGTAATGCCTGCCTGGAAATGGCGGTCCGAAAATTAAGCAGTTGATTGTCGAATTGGAAAATGAAGAACTGTTCACCGCCAGCAATAATCAAGCGTGGCGCGCAATCAGCGTGATTTATTTGTTGAAGTGACAGCAAGCGCGTGAAAATATTTTGCAGCCGTTGGACAATACTTTTGGCTCGTATGGAACCCGAACAAATGAAGGTGAGATCCTTTTCTTTGAGCGGCATTTGATGGCTGTTGAAAATATCCAAAAGGGAAAATAGCAAGCCGTCCATGCCATACCAATGCTGGGTGGTCATTTCTCCCCAGCTTGAGATGGATAATTGATCGATGGAGTGAACGAAACAGAGTTTTTCTGTCCCGTAACACAGGGGGTCGGAGTGTTCGCTTAAAATTAATTTTCCATCGTCTCTGAGCCGTTCAGGATCGATGCCCAAATTAACGACCAGCAACGATTTTGTGATTTTGCCGGGTGCTCTGTAGTTGTCCAGAACAGGCGCCTGAACGCTGGAAATAAAACGGTGAATTTGAGCGGTCAGGGTTTCCAGTTCCCGATTTTGCAGCATGAGCGTCTGAGACTGGACATGCAGCTGGATTTTTTTTTCGTACAGCCGGTTGACGATAATCCAGGCCAACATTTCCAATAAACTGTAACTGTTTTTGATGGGCTGATTTTTGGGTTTTGTGTCGTTGTAGATTCGCTCCAGATAGAGCGCCCAGCCGCTCTGATTATCTGCGAAGGACGTTTCAAGGAGGCTGAGTTCATTTTCACTGACTTGTAGTGCGGACCGGGTTGTCAGGTATTCAATTTTCCCCGGTTTTTTATCCAGAAAAGCGTGTAATTTACGGCCTATCAGTTTCAAGTCTTCATGATGCTGGTAATCCGCCCGGACATATTGCCCGGCAAAGCCTACCGTCATCCGGTAACATTCTGACAAATGACGAATGATCATCCCGTGTTCGCGCACGGCTTTTTGAATATTCCAGCTTTTTTGATGGCTCAAGCTATTCATCAAGTTTGGAGGCCACTGCCAGCGAGCCGCGATAGACTTGATAAATTCAGCGCGATGCAGTCTTTTTTGAGCGTCCTGTTCCCGCTCGCCCAAACCCATGATTTTAATATAAAGACTTTGTCTGGCCAGTTCCAGTCGTTCAACGCTTTGCGCCTTACTCAGGTAGGCTTCAAGTTTTTCATAAATCAAAAGATAAGGATCCAGATCTCCGATTCTGAAGTTTCCCTGATAAATCATTTTTTTCATATCCGAACACAGCCATTGTGTTTCCGGATACTCGCTGGCGTAGCATTCCATCAGTAATAATTTCAAGAAGGACTTGTGCGGCGAATTGATGGCTTTATAAATGTGCCACAACGTCACGGTAATAAACTCTTCTGCAGGAACGGCTTCCAGAGAACCAAAATCGATCAGTTCATGGCCTGAAATGAAACGGTTTTCAATCAGATGTTGCGTGTAATAGCCGGATTGATGTTCCTGATGGGGCGGAACCAGCCACCAGGCAGGCGATCTTCCGGCTATATAGAGCGCTGTCCGGTAAAACTCCTCCAGCAGCAGATAATGTTGGGTCGTTCCGCTGCTTTCAGATGAAATAGGTGTGTCCTGACCGGCTTTGAATTTAACGCTGTCGATCAAAAAAAAGTGTACTTCCAGACCCAGTGAAGCCGCCCATTCCTCGATAGCGAGGCATTTTTGCTGCAGTTCATCCAATTCATCACAGCTTAGAGCCGGGTCATGACACAGCCAGATATCCATGTCACTGGTTTTTGAAAAAGCGATACTGCTGACGCTGCCCATCAGAAAAATACTCCAGATGGCGTAGCGACTCCTCAGTTTGTTGTTGAGTTTGAAGTTTTTGGATAACTGCGCGGCATCTTTAAGGGTTTGTCTGGAAGGGGAGTAATCAGAAATGCCTGACGGGGTTTCCTTGCTGATAAAGCCGGGCAACAAAGGCGTATTTTGGTGAAATAAAAGCGGCAGCAGGTTAAGGAAACAGCGTTGCCTAGGCTGCAGAAAACTTTGTATGCGCTTCTGTTGGTGGAGGTGCAGATTTTTAAAGCGCTGAATAACCGTCAGCAAATCTTTTTTGCTGATATCTTCGCCGGGTGACCCGAGGTTGATGGGCTTTAAGTTAAGTTGAGTAAACATGACGCTGATTGCCAGTCTGGATGCTGACAATTATAGAACAGCCTCAATTTTGACGCTGACCGTGAGCAATCAGTTGCACATAGTGCTGGTCTTCCAGGTGACTTATCTGGAATCTGCTCAGGCAGGCATGGTCTATTTTAATCCGGTAGGCGCTGCTGGGAGGCAGGTCCAGCAGTTCTTGAAATAAGACTCTGATGACCCCCGCATGCGTGATGATCAACAGATGTTTGCCTTGATGTTGAGCGGTTAATTGCTGCCAGGCAGTGACGACGCGATGCTTGAAATCAGTAAAAACCTCCCCCTTTGGCGGCGGGAATTGATCGGGGTCCCGGTAAAAATGATCCAGGGCACCCGGCCAGCGTTCTTCAATGTCATCGGCAAATTGCCCTTCCCATTCACCGAAGTGATATTCCTTGATAGCCGGTTCAATCTGCAGCGGAATGTCAAGATCGCTCGCCATGCGTTCCGCAAAATTAAAGCACCGGCGTAGCGGCGAACTGACAATAAGATCCCAGGTTTCCAGACCCATCACTGCTTTACGCATGTCCAGCCAACCCGCCGGAGTTAACAGGTCGTCTGTTGAGCCCCGGTAGTAGCGGCCTCCTGAGGCTTCGCCATGACGTAATAAATCAATCTTGGTCAGAATCAAGGTGTTTCAAGCGCTTTTCTTGCGGTATGGATGGCTTGTCTCACCGTGTCGGGCGCCGTTCCTCCGATGTGCTTGCGAGAAGCCACGGAGCCTTCCAGCGACAACACTTTAAAGACATCGTCGCCAATGTCAGGTGAGAAATTCTGCAGCTCGGCCAAATCAAGTTCAGACAAATCCCGCTGGGTAGTGATACCCAGGCGAACCGCCTGACCGACAACTTCATGAGCATCGCGGAAAGCCATGCCTTTTCGAACCAGATAATCGGCCAGGTCGGTAGCGGTGGCAAAGCCTTGTTTGGCGGCTTTATACATGCTGGCTTTCTTGGGTTTGATATGCGGCACCATGTCAGCGAATGCGCGCAGGCAATTGATCAGTGTGTCTACCGTGTCAAACAGCGGTTCCTTGTCTTCCTGATTGTCCTTGTTATAGGCCAGCGGCTGGCTTTTCATCAGCATGAGCAGTGATATCAAATGACCGGTTACGCGACCGGATTTGCCGCGAACCAGCTCAGGCACATCGGGATTTTTCTTTTGCGGCATGATGGACGAGCCTGTGCAAAAGGCGTCCGGCATGTCAATAAAATCAAATTGCGCGCTGGTCCACAGGATCAGTTCCTCGGAAAAACGCGATAAATGCATCATGATCAGGCTGCCGACAGCGCAAAACTCAATCGCAAAATCTCTGTCGCTGACCGAATCCAGAGAGTTGGCCGAGGGCCTTGAAAAATGCAGCAATTCGGCCGTCATGTGCCGGTCGATAGGGTAACTGGTACCGGCCAGTGCTGCTGCGCCCAGGGGCATTACGTTAATTCGTTTGTAACAGTCCTGAAGTCTTTCCTGATCACGGCAGAGCATTTCAAACCAGGCCATCAGGTGATGCCCGAAGGTTATCGGTTGGGCGACTTGCAAATGAGTAAAGCCGGGCATGATGGTATCGGCTTCCTGTTCTGCCAGGTTTAACAACGCTGTCTGCAGCCGGGTCATTTCCTTGGCAATTTGTTCAACTTCGCTACGAAGATACAAGCGGATATCGGTTGCGACCTGATCATTCCGGGAACGGCCGGTATGCAGTTTTTTTCCGGCAATACCGATCAGATCGGTCAGCCGGGCTTCGATGTTCATGTGCACATCTTCCTGCTTGACGGACCAGTTGAATTGACCTTCGGCTATCTCGGTGCTGATTTTTTCCAGTCCGGAGAGGATGTCGTCACGTTCTTTATCGGTCAAGACGCCAATCTTGCAAAGCATCTTGGCGTGAGCCATAGAGCCTTGTATGTCTTGTTGCGCCATCCGTTTATCGAAATCGACGGACGCGGTAAACACTTCGACAAATGCGTCAGTGGCTTCGGCAAAACGGGCGCTGGATAATTTCTCGGTATTAACGTTGGTCATGTCTTCTTGGCAAGGAAACTTAAAAACGCAAATTATACCGCTAATCCCGCCAACTTCACCCATCGCAGATCGAAATTCGGCACCGGGGTGCTCGTCAAAGGACGCCGTAAATACATCCATGTAGGCTCTATGCCAGCATCCATGCTGGCAAAGCCTTTGCCGAACAACCCGTTGCCTCCTTA
>JAGXSU010000139.1 GCA_018333785.1 Methylomicrobium sp.
TCGACTTCAGAATTAAACGTCATTACTTGAATTAACGTGTAATACTTGCGTCGATTATCTTTTTAACTGCCAGACATCGCACCACAAGCACCCACACAAATTATTTTGATCGACTTGTTAAAGAGCCAGGACTTTCGCCCTGTTTAGCCTGACTATTATACAGACTCGTTTTTCGTTGTCAACTCCTTGTTTAACTTTTCTTTCCTCCCTGACCCCTCACCGTCATCCTGACCGCTGAAGAGCTGCACATTCTACAATATCTTCCTTATCTGTCAAGCTTTTGTTTTGGACTTTTTTAGTTTCGTAACACAAAGCCTGCAATTGTCCTGTATTCAGTAATGCGGCGGGATCTCCTCACCTTGATTTACATTGCCTATTTCTGCGCAGATCGAGGTAATTCGAGAATTTATCACGCTAAAGGCTTTATTTAACTGGTCTATTTGCGCTTGCTGAGAAATTACAATTTGATTTAAGTCCTGGATCAGATCTTCCTGAAAGGCTATCTTGATTTGCATCTCTACAATTTGATCATCATTTTTCATCGCTTATCCATAAATTGAGAACTTATTTTTCCTGTAATGAATCCATCATGCTGACTAAATAAGTTACAAACTCTTTTAAAAACAGAATAAGTCCGTCTATTTCATCTTTTAGATGATGTAAGAACGAATGCTGACCAAAGTTTTCCTGAACGTAAAAGGACAAACCCATATAAATGGTATTAGCCCCCATCACAATCATGATCAGAGCCGCCGACTTCATCATTAATCCTCTAAATCGAGCGCTAATCTTGCCGAACGCAATACTGATAAAGAGCATCATCGGTAAAGTTCCGGCTCCAAAAGTCAGCATCAATAAGCCGCCCTCCCCTATCGATGGCGCAGATGTAGCTTGTACCGCCATTGCAAATGTCAGCGGGCATGGCATAAGTCCGTTCAGCACGCCCGCAATTGAGGCACCTATTATAGGACCTCTTGTATTTGCGCTTGCATAGCCTTTTCTAAGCATACCCATTGGGATTAATTTGATTGAGCCCTGAAAAGGTATCCAGCCAAGTATCCCCAAAGCCAGAAAAATCACAACGGAACCTATGAACATTTGCAAAATGCTCTGCATCTTTCCAAACAGGCCGCTGGAAACCAGAACTACGCCTAAAGCCGCCGCGGCGAACCCTACCATTGTGTATATCGAAATACGTGCCAATTGATATGCAAAATACGGTAAATAACTTCTATTGGGCCCGGCTTTCATAAAATAGCCGGACACTAAAGCGCCGCACATACCTAAACAATGACCGCTACCCAGTATTCCGGCAACAAATGCCAAACCATAGTCAAATCCGCCGACCATCCCTGCGACATGCATGCTGTGATCCATCGTCGAATGATCCATTTGTGCCTCTATTTTTTATTCAATCGCAGTGAATTAGCTATAACTGATACAGAACTTAAGGCCATCGCAGCTGATGCGATCATGGGATTAAGCTTGCCTATAGCAGCAACCGGGATAGCAATGGTGTTATAACCAAATGCCCAAAATAAATTTTGCTTGATGATACGGATCGTATCGGTACTTAATTGTATAGCCGATGTCACTTTTGAGATATCGCCACTCACCAACGTCAGGTCCGCCGACTCAATGGCAATATCCGTCCCTGTACCTATCGCAAAACCGACATCTGATGCTGCCAACGCAGGTGCATCGTTAATGCCGTCACCGATCATTGCGACTTTTTGACCTTCTTTTTGCAACTGGCGAATAATAGCGAGCTTATCCTCCGGCTTGGCATTTGCGATTACAGTTTCTATTCCTACTTTACCGGCAATGTAGTTTGCCGTTTTTTCGGTATCACCTGTGACCATTAATGTTTTGATACCCATTTTTTTAAGCTTTGCTATCGCGTCATGAGATTGAATGCGAGGCTTGTCTGCTATTGCGAATAAAGCAGCCTCTTGACCTCCAATCGCCATGAATACCGGCGTCATTCCTTTTGCTGAGAACTGGCCCGCCGCCTCTAAAAGCCTATCGACCTTAAATCCTTTCTCAACCAGCCAGGCTTTATTCCCTAAAACAAGTTGCTTATCATCAACAGAAGCTTCAATACCTCTGCCTGTTTCACTCGCGAAACTTGCAGCATCCTTAAGCTGAATCGATTGCTCCTTTGCATAGGCAACAATAGCCTTACCTAAAAAATGCTCAGAACCATGCTCGGCAGATGCTGCCAGCATTATTATTTCTGCTTGATCAAATTCGGACAAATTAACAATAGCGGCAACATTGGGTTTTCCTTCTGTAATTGTTCCGGTCTTATCAAAAACAATAGCGTTTAATTTTGCCGCTGTTTCAAGACTTTCGCCATTGCGGATATAGATACCTTCCCTTGCTGCCTGACCGGTCCCAACCATAATTGCTGCGGGGGTCGCAAGTCCGAGTGCGCATGGACAGGCAATCAGCAAAACTGTTATCGCGTTTCCAAATGCAAAAGAGAACGGCGCTCCAGCCAATAACCAGCCAGCCATCGTCAATCCTGAAACCAGCATGACCGACGGAACGAAAACTGCTGAAATTTTATCGACTTGTTTCTGGATCGGCAACTTGGTGGACTGAGCCTGATCGACCATATGAACGATACCGGCAAGCACGGTATCCATGCCTACTGCGGTTGCCCGGACTCGCAAAACACCATTACCATTGACACAACCGCCAATCACCTTATGACCCATTTCTTTGACAACCGGCAAACTTTCACCGGTAACCATGGACTCATCGACTGTAGACACGCCAAAGATTACAAGGCCATCGGTTGGTATTTTTTCGCCCGGACGCACCAGTAGAACATCATCAATAACAACATCATCCACCGGGACTACGGTTTCCTCACCGTTTTTAAGCAGCGTTGCCGTTTGAGGCTGCAAGTCAACCAATTTCCTGATGGCCTCCCCCGCCTTTCCTTTTGCGCGCTCCTCAAGATATCGTCCGAGCAATACAAAGGTAATGATCGCCGCACCCGCTTCGAAATACAGATGTCCTCTTTGCCTGTATAAAGCAGGCAGACTGTAACCATAAGCCGACCCCACACCCAGAGCGATCAGCGAATCCATGTTAGCCGCCCTCTGCTTTGCCAGGCGCCATGCTTTTATAAAAAACTGGCCGCCGGACCAAAAAACCACAGGCGTAGTCAACAGAAACTGCATCCAATGCAACGGGCGTGATGAAGTCATTGCCATGCCTGTAACAATGACAGGGGTACTCAAAATTGCCGACCAGATAAAACGACGGCGAGCAACAAAGATTCGCTGCTGCTCCTTTTCAATTAGAATCTTACGCTGTGACAAAGTATCTACGGAATAGGTCTTATATCCTAATGTCTCTACTTTTGCCGACACATCCACTTTATTCAGATGCCCATGAACAGTCAGTGTTTCCGTGCCAAAATTCACACTGGCCCGTTTTATTCGCGGATCTCTTTTTAGCACCATTTCAATCAACAAAGCACAAGAGGCGCAGGTCATCCCTTCTATTGCCAAATCAATTTCATGCTCGGGGCCTTCATTTATTTTTCCAGCCTGTTTTTGCTGAGCCGATTGCTTATGTGCAACATTGCCAAGTATCGCATCTATCAGTATCAACAAGTTTTTCTTGGGTAAGCTTGCAGGATCGAACTCTATAACGACTGAACCTAAGGCATAAACCGACCTGACTGATTTTACTTCAGGCCGTTTTTTTATAAGAATTTCGAATATATAGCTCCGCTCCTGATCATTTTTAAGAACCGGAGATATAATTCTGATACGCCTGGACAACTGATGAACCAATCGAAAGTTTTTAGGCATAACTGCGGGTGTATCCATATCCATTTCACTTGCAACCATTCAGGAAAATATAGAGCCCAGACAATTTAGTCTTTCATTCAGGGCTAGGGAACGATTTTAAAAGCTGATTCGAGAGTTCATAAACATCTCATCAATACAGCTTATTTTGCTTTACGCGATCTAATCAGTAAAAAGAACATATAAAAAAGCGCCATCCACTCGTAGCGATACTTAAACGGCTTTACAATCCATTGTTGCGTTATGTTTTGCCAGTGTAGCTTGATAAGAAAGAGCACCAGAATATCATTAAGAAAATCAACAACCGCTTTTTCTGGATCATTAATGAACGACTTTGGTTTTTTTAAAGTAACCCTCGTTAGCACTCTGGCGGCATGCACCGTTTCCTTGGTGTTGTTTATCTTTTCTTTAATCCATGATAAAGGAGAAAATCTGCTCGTCTTAACCTTTCTATTTAAGAAAGCTGAACCGCGCAGACTTGGAGAGACCTCAAGCGCCCCTTTTTTTTCAAGGTTCGCGAGAATCTGAAAAAGTTGTTTTGCCAAAGATTTAAATTCACATACGGAAGAATGAAAACGGATGGATAATTTTTTTTGGCTTTGATATAAGTTGACTCTATAAACACCATCAATAGCTCTGATTTCCTTTAATAAGGTTTCAGCAACGTCCTTGTTACAAACTTTTTCCGGCACACCAAAACGAACATGCCCCTCTTCCTGATAACGCAACACAAACTCTTTTTGAATAGCCATAAAGAACTTCAGCAAATATAAAAATAAAAACGGGCGCTCTGTTCAATTTAACAAGAAAGCACCCGTTTATAACTATTCATTTTCCCGTGAATTACGAGAAAGGTGTAATACTCAAATTTTATTCTTTAGTTTCAGCCACTAAGTCTTCAAGATTTTCTTTTTGATGAAGAACAAAATCTTTACCGGCATCTACAGCTTTTGTTGCTCCAGAGACGATTTCTTTGCGGTACTTGTAAACCAGATAACCCGCTACAACTCCCAGACCAAAGACAATAACAGGGTGTTTTGCAGCATTGCTTAACAACTTACCACCGCTATAGACCGTCGCAGAAGCCATTGAACCCTTAACTATTTCTTTTGACATTGAATTACCACCGTGAGCATGTTTCATAATACATTTTCCTTAACAATTTATATAAGTAGCAGCGCCAAATTAAACTTGTTCCGAGTCTGGCAAAATTTGATCTTCGTGAAGCATTTGATAAATACCTTTGCACCCCTCGCAACAAAAAGCTTTATCGCCTTCCGTTGTTTTAAGCGTAAACCCGGGCGTTTCGACAGTTAAACCGCAGAGATCACAAACTTGCTTAGTATCGTTCATTTTTATATCTTCAGTCTTCTTATAACACTGGGGATATTAACAAAAGACATACACTCTCACAACCGGCATTTTACGCCTGTCCAAATATCTATCCCATAAAAAAACCCGCTCATAACCTCTTGAGCGGGTTTACAAAAACTCCTTGCAACCAATAAAGCCTGGCTTCAAGGATTTACAAAATTCCAGAAGCCTTCTTCTTCAACTCATCAGCCATAAACTATGCGTTTAATGGCATTCTTGGGAAGTGGGCATCTTGGATTTGCTATTTGTTGCCTTACTGGATGCCTTCATTAAGGCAATACGTAAGGCCCCTGTAAGACTAGCACCCAAACCCAACCGCATGGCCAAGGCAGGCACCAAGATCATCGACGCAACAGCCAAACCTGTACCTATTAGTAAAGAACCAGTATTACTTGTTTCAACAGCACGAGATAAATCCTGACTCATTATTCTGACCTCTTTATTTCAAGTTTGTAAATAAACAATTTCCCTAATAGTTGCAGGATTAATACCAATTTTTAACTTATTGTTTTGTATAACATTAAATTATAAATGAAACCAAAAAGAATCAAAAATGAGTTAGATAACTTAAATAAACTATGTTATTTAACACATTTTTATTTAACCCCCTGTATCAACAGCAGAGCCACAAGTGACTGATTCAATAGTCAAAGCCCGGTCGTTTCCATAAAATGAGGGCGTTTTAATACTTTCTCAGGCCTGTTGAAATAAAATGCATGATGAGTGGCTATTTCATTAGAATGCGTAAAACATAAATTAAACCGAATCTACAGATTACTATGAGCAAATTGCTGTTTTCTCTAAGGAACGTACCCGATGATGAAGCTGAAGATATCAGAATGATATTGAAGGAAAATAATATTGATTTTTACGAGACCCCACCAGGAAACTGGGGTATTTCAATGCCTGCTATCTGGATCCATGATGCCTTGCAGTTTAATCAGGCAAATGATTTATTAAATGACTATCAAGGTAAAAGGGCGACAACTCAGCGGCAAATTTATGAACAACTTATCAAGGAAGGAAAGGTTCCCGGTTTTTTTGATTACCTTCAACAAAATTTTTACCGGTTTGTTATCCATGTCTTGGCGGTAGGATTAGTAATCTATGTTTCGATCAAGCTGATTTTAGAGTTTGGGTTGTAAACCAGTGACTCAATTAATATGTGTTATTTGACACAGATCTATTATGACAACCCATACCTGCGTTGTTTGTGAGGGTCTTACTCATTCCCTGCCAGATACAACAACACCGCCAACCAGGAAAGACCTAAAAGCACCCAAGGCAATAAGTTCTGCTTATAGATAACGATAGGCGTGTTACTGTTTAAATTCTTATCAAATTCATCCGATGACACACTTCTTGGTTTTTTCCTTTTTTTATCCAACTCTCTTGCTTTAGCTTTTTGCTGTTTTTTATAAATTTCAATCCCTTTTTGAATTCCCTGACTTACGAGTTTGGTCTGCTCTTTGGTTTGGCCTGGCCGCTGAATTGCTTTTGCAATTTGCAAGGCCTGCTCCCTGCTCTCTTCGGATGGGTGATCATATTTCGATTTTGCTGTCATTGTTTGGATTTTAAACCGGCTTAATTAAAACCATCTTTCTTCAATTGTTCATATTTTCTTTTAAACCCCTCTTTATCCCACAAATAATATACAAGTAACAACAAAAATGGCCATAACACAAAGAAAAGCAACTTTGAAACCATACCTAAACTCATATCTCCCCCTAAATGTGGCTATCAAATGGGCTGTAGCCCCAAAAAATTATCTCTCTTGATGAAAAAACCGCTCAATTCTCATGCTTGATTGACCGGTAAACAAGGCTTCCCAAGCCAACTTTCAATCGTTGTCGCAGGTTGACAATGTCAATTGTCTTTTAGTCGAAGCGTACTCTCGCTTTCGGGTATTCATAATAATTTGAAGACGTGATTGATCGTCGGCAACTGACCAGTTTTTTATCTCCTGAAGCGTTCTAAAACAGCCCATACACACGTCTGAATCATTCAGACAACAATTACCAACACATGGCGATTTCACCCGATCAGGATAACTTATCATTTTTACTTTTCTCCGTATAAAAAATGAAACAAGTTTCATTGATCCCTAAGGTGTCAAGAAATCTTCAATTGTCAATTGACAAACTTTTACACTCCGGAAAAACAGATTAAAAGTATTTAAAAAACAATAAATTATAGATAGTATTTATCTACGAAATAAACTATTGCAACAGAAAGGCACTGCTCATGCAGATTGGCACTTTTGTAACCGGCTGAATAGCCACTTGGATAATGAGCGGGAGCGATGCCCTTCAATCGCAAAATAGGCACCGCTTCCGCTATAAAGTTGTCGTATTTATCCTCGCGTTGAAGCGAATCAGAAACATTGACCTAAAAAACAGTCTGATCCTCTATTTCTAAACGCCTCAGTAATTCCGTAAGAACGAGATGATCATAATGACGCACCAATACCGAATCGACAGGCCTTTCTCCCAATTCATCCTCAATTTGACTCAATATCAAACTCATATGATGGCGCCTTAATACCGAATCTTCCGGCAGTTTGGCCGGTGTAGATTGTGCTGAAACGCTTTCAGGATTTATGTTGGCACGGGCGGTTTCAACAGGTGTTAAAACTTTGATCGCGCGCTCGGATTCATCGGCTTGATCCTCAAGGTCAACCATAACGTTCAGACTATCCAGACAACCGGATCTATACTTGATACCTTGCCATACATAGAGCGTCACGCTCACCGTTAACAATGCAAAACTGACACTTAATGCGGCCCATTCGTAAAACATTTGATTCATTAAGTAAATAGCCCACCAAAGCAGCAGGGAAAATACGATAACGGTAAATAACGCTTGCAAGACAAATGACCAATGCAATGCGCCGGTATCGTGTCCCCATGCTAACTTTAATCTGGAGATAGCATCACGAAGCGCCCTCTTATCATCCATTGTTTTTAAATTATTAATCTCTCGATTCAGTCGCCTTTTTTCCAGCAAACTCACGACAAGCTGCAATGTCGAAATTACCGCCACTACACTGACGCCGACCCAAGTCACCACTATTTCTGTTGCCATCATAACTTCCCCCTCATTATTATTTTTATGGTTTAGGAAACGCTGAATAAACCCGTCCCTGGATTTTTCAACGAGTAATGACAAAAAACCTGACTCACTTTTGACTTAAAAAATCAGTCCGTTTTAAAGATAGGGAGCATGCCGCCATCTTTTCATTTTCAGACGTTTTTCCGGTCAGAAGAGCGTTATTCATAAATAATTAAATTCAAAGGCTTAATGACATTGGCTTGCAATTTAACAGAAACATTTACCTCTATCCAGTCGCAGTTCAATCCTGAATCTGAGAAAATTTCAACATCGCGAAATTATTCATCGCAAAAAAAGCCCCGCTTTGAATTAACAAGCGAGGCTGCTAAAGCGGGTTTAGTCGATTTACAACATTGGAGCAATGACCAATGCAACCACTGACATTAATTTCAGCAGAATATTAAGTGAAGGGCCTGATGTATCTTTGAACGGATCACCTACCGTATCGCCCACAACGGCTGCTTTGTGTGGCTCTGATCCTTTTAGATAGGTTTTTCCCTGAATTTCAACACCCTCTTCAATCATTTTTTTGGCGTTGTCCCATGCGCCTCCGGAATTGGATTGAAAAATGGCCATTAACACGCCGCTTACCGTTACACCCGCTAACAATCCGCCCAACATTTCGGCGCCACCTAAAAACCCTACGGCGACAGGAGACAAAACTGCCAATAATCCGGGAACAACCATTTCCCGAATTGAAGCTTTCGTTGAAATATCAACACATTTGCTGTACTCGGCCTTGCCATCCGCGTTATTAAATATGAGCTGATCGCTCTCACTCCATTCTTCAAGATCACGACCCTCATTTTTACGCATCACTTCAAGCGCAGCCTTGAGCTCAGGAATCGAAGCAAACTGGCGCCTTACCTCATTGATCATATCCATAGCCGCGCGGCCGACAGCCCCCATAGCCAGTGATGAAAACAGAAACGGCAGCATGCCGCCCAAAAACAAACCTGCCATCACATAAGGCTTGGAAATATCGATACTGGTTATCTTGGCCGTTGTCATAAAAGCTGCAAATAACGCCAAAGCAGTAAGAGCGGCAGACCCTATCGCAAAACCCTTGCCTATGGCAGCCGTTGTATTGCCAACCGCATCCAGCTTATCCGTACGTTTTCGCACTTCTTTTGGCAGCGCGGCCATTTCGGCAATACCGCCCGCATTATCGGAAATGGGACCATAGGCATCTACTGCAAGCTGGATGCCGGTATTTGACAGCATTCCTACTGCCGCTATTGCAATCCCATAGAGCCCGGCAAATTCATAGGCTCCGATAATAGCCGCCGCAAGAATGATGATCGGCATCGCGGTTGATTGCATCCCAACACCCAATCCGGCAATGATATTGGTCGCAGAACCGGTCAATGATTGTTCAACAATTCGCTTAACGGGACGGGTACCCGTTCCTGTGTAATATTCGGTCACATAACCTATCGCCAACCCGGACAGTAGACCGATGATAATAGCAGTAAAAACACCCATCGAAGTATAAGTCCCCGTTGGTGTCTGCCAGGATGCAGGCAAAATCCACAGCGTAATTAAATAGGTCGCGGCCAGCATTAATACAGAAGCCACCAATTCACCTTGATTCAAGGCTTTTTGAGGGTCACCGCCCTCTTTAACGCGCACAAAAAAAGTACCGATAATCGATGTAACAATGCCTACGCCCGATAATAAGAGAGGTAATAAAGCCGCATTAAGCCCACTGAATTCGTTATTTATTTCAAATCCGGCAGAACCGATCAATGCAGCTCCCAATACCATCGCACCAACAATCGAACCAACATAGGATTCAAAAAGATCCGCCCCCATTCCTGCGACGTCACCGACATTATCTCCGACGTTATCGCCAATCGTTGCGGGGTTCAGCGGATGATCTTCGGGAATACCGGCTTCAACTTTACCCACCAGATCGGCGCCGATATCGGCGGCTTTGGTATAGATGCCGCCGCCAACCCTTGCAAACAATGCGATGGATGACGCACCAAAAGAAAAACCGGTGATGACCGTAACGATGCGGTTAAAGTCCCATCCCAAAGAAGAATAAAAAATCAACAACAGACTCAAACCCAGCACGCCGAGTCCAACTACCCCCAAACCCATGACGGAACCACCGGAGAAAGCGACCTGTAAAGCACTGCCGATACTGGTTCTGGCTGCCTGAGTTGTTCTTACATTGGCCTGGGTCGCAATACGCATCCCCAAAAAGCCCGCTAATCCTGAACAGAAAGCACCCAAAACGAACGAGAAAGCGATTAACCAGGATGAATCAACGGAACGAGAACCCATCCAGCCCAATAAAACGGCGATGACCACAACAAATACGGCCAAAACCTTGTACTCGGCTTTCAGAAAGGCCATCGCCCCATCCGCAATATAACCGGCAATTCGCGTCATTCTTTCATTGCCAGCATCTTGTTTTTTAACCCAAGCGGAGCGAATAACGGTAAAAATCAAGGCCAGAATGCCAAAAACCGGGATTAAATAGGATATTAACTGCCCTGTGTTCATAGATGTTTGCCTTTTAAAGTTAAATAAGAGTGATTGCACTACCGCTTTTCATCGAAACTTAAACCTCAGAAAAGAACGGATTAAGCCGGAGGTCCCTCGCAGTAAATAGAAGAAGTGAAGAACCGCGATGCATTTTTCATGCGTAACTTAAAAACAAATACGTCACCCGGACAATTTAATGATTTTTCAAGTCAAAACAAGCTTAAATCCGGTTTCGTTGCTGTAAGTGAAGAATACAGCCTGCGTTCAACTTACAAAAAACTTCCGCTCTGATGCTCCCACATCTGAAAATACTTGCCCCGGATTGCAAGCAATTCCTGATGCGTGCCTTGCTCAATGATTCGGCCTTTTTCCATCACTACAATTCTATCCATTCGTAAAATAGTAGATAAGCGATGCGCGATGACAATCGCTGTTTTATTTCTAATCAGCTCAAACACAGCGACTTGAATCAGTTGCTCGGTAAGAGAATCAAGGGCACTGGTCGCTTCATCCAGCACGACAATAGGTGCATCTTCCAAAAATGCACGGGCGATCGCTATGCGCTGACGCTCCCCACCGGACAATTTAACACCTCGCTCACCGACCAGCGTATCAATTCCATCAGGAAAGTTTTTAATAAATTCCTGGCACTGGGCTTTTTTCACCACATCGGTTAACTCTGCATCGGTCACCGACCGTCCCAGTGTAATGTTATCCCTGACAGAACGATGAAACAGTTCCGGCTGCTGAGGTATCAGCGAAATTTGCCGCCGCAAAGAATCCAGCGTAAACGCTCTGGCATCCATTCCGTCAAATTTTAATGAGCCTTTTTGCGGATCAACAAAACGGAACAGCATTTTCGTGAGTGTCGTTTTACCAGAGCCGGAATGCCCGACTAAAGCCACTTTTTCGCCGGAACGCACCGCCAGCGAAAAGCCGTTAAATAATCTGGGGCCGCCCTCTTTTAACGCTGAATAGCTGAAATCAACCAAATCAAAATGAATTTCACCTTGCTTAATCTGCAAAGGTTTGGCTCCCTCGACATCTACCTCTAAGTCAGTGCATCTGAAAACCTCTGCCATTTCTGCAGCATCCGCTAACGCACTGAAAAACGTCCTGAAATTACGACCAAAATCCCATAAACGATGAATCAGCAGCATAAAAATGGATTGAAACAGCACAAATTCACCGACTTCAAAATGACTATTTTTCCACTTCTGAATCATCAGATACACCAGCAACAATTCCATGCCCAACGCCATCAAACCTTGAATGGCGAATGAAATAAACATCAAAATCCAGGCGATTTTCTTTTTCTTATATACCGCATCGGACGCCTGATTAATCTGGGCTTGCTCAGTCGCCTCCATCACAAAACTTTTTACTATGGATATATTGCTGATCGCATCCGAATAAACGCCCCCGACTTTGGAGTCACCTTCGGCAACCGCCTTATCAAAGCGCAGTTTCCACAAGGAAAAAACAACGCTCCACCCGACAAAAACAATCACCCACACTAAGAAATAAAAAGCGAATTCAGGTTGTTGCTGATAAAAAATAACAAACGAAACGATAACTGCGAGACTGTTTTGATAAAGCTGGAATAAAAACCAGTCCATCACAATCTCGAAAGAACGCGAAAAACGCCCGGCCTGCTTTACTAGACTGCCCGAAAATTGATTCTCAAAAAAACCATATTTCTGTCTTTTCAACACCTCGAAACAACGTTTTTCCAGCAGGTTAACTCCGCCGCCATCCAACGGAATAATGGCCACCTCCAAGAAACGCCAGGATAACCAGATGCCAGTATATAGAAGGGCAACCCAGCCCAGATTACTTATGATGTCCGCAAAAACGCTTTCCGAATAAGGCATCGCCAAGCCATTGGCGATGTTCTTATAAAAAACCGAAACATAAACGTCCATACTGACCGAAGCACCTAGAGCCATCAAGGCCAGCAGAAAATAGCCTTTTTTCTGCCAGATAACCCGGCTATATTCTTTAAAAATGATGTCCATGGTGTGTTTAAAATTAGCGAAACAGAGTGTGTAACACTTGACTGGATTGGCTTTTCCCTGACGTTCAAGCTGCAGGCAGGTGCGGTTACAAAAACGAAGAATTGAGTTTGAAGTAACGTCTTTATGTTTGAATTTCCTGTAGAGGGCAGTTTACAGGCCCACTAAAGCCTGGCGAGAAAGAATCAGGAATTTACAGCTACATTCTCAAGATACTTCCGATAGCTTATTGAAATTTTAAGCCCCGCAAAACGTCCCGACATTTTTATCAGTTCATCGGTTGACTTATCAAACGTCAATTTGATTACGCTCAAGGCCCTGTCTTCGTAGCCTTTATTGATCCCTAAAGAATCGAGTAAAAAATGATACACATAAATTTCATTTTCTTTGTCATCGATAATTTCAAGTGGTGTTCCCAATTGCTTAACAACGTTTGATTTTTTAGGTAAATCTGCAGAAATTTTATCGATATGATCGGTATTAGCCCGTAATTGCCGGGTTTCCTTGTTAATTTCAGCCCCGGCTAACGATCTCAGTGAAACTTCCAAAAATTGGGGGGGAGCGATTTGCAAAAATAACGATGAGAAACCCCAGGAATAAAGCCGGTCCAACGAGTTAAAATGCAGATCAAAATAAAATTTTATTTCCGGCTCAATCAGCTTGTTATTCTTATCCACCTTATGAAACCAATAGCGCCAACGCTTGCCATTGTCCTCCTGATCCACTTCGCTAGAACGAAGCCCGGATAAAGAAATAAAATCTTCGCTGAACATGATCGGTTTTTTAAAACTCAACAAAAATTCATCTGCCACTTCAATGCCAAAGTTTTTATCGAATTCATCCAGTTGCTGATAGGTTTGAAAGGCTCTAAGCCAGTAAAGACAGCCTGTTAAAGTGCTGATGATGACCAGCAGACTGATCAATCTGACGAGACGATGGGCTTTTGAATAATAGCTCTTGTTAATGTTTCGCATTCGAAGAGCCTCCGGACAACTTTAAATTTGAAAACAGGTTTTCTATATCGATACTGTCAAAACGGTATCGCCTGCCGCAAAACTCACAGTCCACGTCAATTTGACCGTACTCTTCCAAAATACTCGACACTTCTTCTTGCCCCATCGAATATAAGGTATTTTCAATCTTCTCAACAGAACAAGAGCATTCAAATTCAACCGGTTCGCAGGGATAAAGTTTAACTTTTTCCTGATGAAATAAGCGGAATAACAAAGATTCACAATCCAATTGATGCAATTCGGACATTTTCAGCGTATTCGCCAGTATTTCAATCCGGTTCCAATCTTCACGGTCAAGATTTTGGCCCGGCAGTTCCTGCAACAACAAACCTACGGCACTGCTCCCATCCGCGCTCAACCAAAGCCGTGTATTGAGTTGCTCGGATTGTTTGAAATAACTCTCCACGGCATCGCTTAAACGCTCACCCACCAAGGGAACAACGCCTTGATAAGGATCGTTGGCTTCAGCTTTAATTGTTAATATGAGGTGTCCATCGCCAAACATATGCTCCAGAGAACCGGCCGGAACATCTGCTTCTGAACGCACCAAACCTCTGATTTTCTGTTGATCAGATGCCTGAGCGACCAGCGTTTTGAACGGTCCGTTACCTTGAGCCTGCAGAATGATTGAGCCTTTAAACTTTATTGTGGCGGATAACATCGTCGCTGTAACCAATGCCTGACCCAGCATAAAAATAACCTGATCAGGCCCTTGCTGATGTTGTTTAATCGCTAACCAACTTTGCTCAAGCCTGACCCATTCCCCTCTGACACCCAACTCTTCGAACAAAAACCGGCGCAAACAATCATTTTCTTTCATAACAAGGTCTAAATGTAAATAAAACAGCGGTCATTATAATCCAATAAAACCGAACCCTTGCCTAACATCACATTTCCGATACGATACCAACACGTGATTAAATTTGGATATCTCAGTATGTTAACGATAAAAAATCTAGCCAATAGTTTTCCAAAAACCGGGGAACTGGTCTGGATAGGGCTTAGACCGGGTAAAAAAATGCCGCTTCAAAGGGTTGAGGAGGTACAGGCAGATAGTGCTTGCGGGCTGATCGGCGATCACTATAACGGTAAAAAAGGAACCCGGCAGGTGACCTTATTTCAATGGGAGCATCTTGCTGTGTTATCGGCATTATTGGACAAACCCGTCGTGCCTGAGCAATTGCGCCGAAATTTAGTGATTAAAGGCCTTAACCTGCTGCCCCTTAAACAACAGAAAATAAAAATCGGAAATACCGTATTGCTGGTCACAGGCGCATGCCATCCGTGTTCGAGAATGGAAACAGCGCTAGGCGAAGGCGCTTACAATGCGATGAGAGGACATGGTGGTATGACTGCGCAGGTGCTGATCGGTGGTCTCTTGAAGAGAGGCGATCGGGTATCAGTCGAAACTGAGACATAACGGGACAAGACGAAAGGCTCTTTTAAACCTGACGATCACCAAACTGCTTTCATCACATTCGGATTAATCATTGAAAATTAAAAACACGGCAGCATCCGGAGTTTTCCTGGTCCTGCTGGGTGCATTGGGCTTTTCCACCAAATCGATATTTGTAAAGTCGGCCTATCAGGTTTCAGGACAACTGGATGCCATCAGCCTGCTCGCATTAAGAATGCTGTTTTCTTTGCCTATTTTTTTGTTAATCGGTATCTGGCAGAAAAAGAAACACGCCTTCGATCAATCGCTGAGTATAAAAACAGGGATACAATTATTCGCGTTGGGCTTCGCCGGTTATTACCTGGCGAGTTACCTGGATTTTAAAGGCCTACAGTACATTTCAGCGGGACTGGAACGCGTATTGCTGTTTTTATACCCCACGTTTGTCGTGCTGTTTTCGGCGTTATTACACAGGCGTTGGATCAAAACCAGAGAAGTTATCGCCTTACTGTTTTGTTATGGTGGACTGGTCTGCGTCTTTGCAGATAATCTGACCGTCAAAACCCCGGATTGGCTATTTGGATCCTTACTGGTTTTAGGCAGTGCCGTTGTTTTTGCCGGTTTTACCATGGGTAGCGGCGCGATGGTCAAAACAATAGGCTCGACCCGATTTACCACCTACACCATGAGCATAGCGGGATTGCTGGTTTTACTTCACTTTAGCCTGACTTCCGGAATACATTTGCTCGATTTTCCAATCAAGCTATATTGGCTGGTGCTACTGATGGCCATTTTTTCCACCGTATTACCGGCATACGCCATGAATGCAGGCATCCTGAGAATCGGTGCCAGCTCAGCATCAATCATCAGCTCGATAGGACCCATCGTAACGCTATTACTGGCTTATGTGTATTTAAGCGAAACTATTTCATGGCTCCAGTTATCCGGCACTTTGCTGGTGATTATTGGCGTTTATGTGGTCAGCAGACCTGGAAATTGAAAACTTTTGCATCCTAAATTATTCTACCCCCTGTCAACTGTATACGAGGTTTTTCAGATGATGACCCAAGAACTGGAATTATTTAAGCATGTCATGCACGATGTTATTCCTATCAAAAAGAATGAAAATGTGGTGCTCAAAAAACCGGATGAAGTGACACCCGGTCAACAATACCGGCACCAAAAAGCGCAGTATTCAGAGCAGGAAATCCAGGGCCCTTTATCCTTGGTATTGAGAAAACCGCTGCAAGCCGACGACTGGATCAGCTATAAAAGCGACGGCATTCAGACAGGCGTCTACAAAAACGTAAGACTGGGCCGCTATCCGCACGAAGCGGTGCTTAACCTGATCCGTAAGTCTCCGAAAGAAGCGCGGGATGAATTATTGCAGTTCATGAACGAATGCGAAGAATGCAATATTCGCAGTGTCCTGATCAGTTTTGGTCACGGAAAAAACAGCGGGACATTGCTTAAAAGTTATCTGGCCCAATGGCTTCCTGAACTGAAACAGGTGCAGGCCTGCCATACTGCTCAAAAACAGCATGGCGGTTCTGGTGCTGTCTATGTGTTGCTCCGTAAAAGCGAAGCCATGCGGGCGGAAAATCGCGAACGTCACGCAGCCCGTCTGGGCGGTTGAAAGTCACTTTTTAGCCAGTCGCAAAGACCGGCTAAAAGATCAAGCAGGGATGCTGATCCTTAACAGGATCAGCATCCCTGCCTAGATCAGGCGGGTTCATTATCTGTCATCTTCTGTCATTAGCCGGGCAGAGAGCTCATGATCAGAGAACGTTTCCAGAGCTTTACCGACAATTTTGCAGTGCCCGCCTTGAGCCTTATAGTTGCGAATGAAATCATGCAAAAAGTCCATCACGGTATGATCAATCAGATAACCTTCTGTGAAATCAAAAATAATCGTTTTTCCCGATTCAAGCCCCAACAGCGCTTTTTTTAAGCGCAAATAATTTGAAAAAAGCGCCGACCCCTGCAGCCTGACAATGCGCGTACCCTGGTTTTGTTCTTCTATCGTAAAGTAGATCTTGAACAAATTCCGTAGCCAAACGCCCCGGAACAGATTAATCATCAATTTGAGCACGATCCCCAGCGCGACGCCCAGCAATAAATCAGTCGCTAAAACCCCGATAATTGTCACTACAAATATCAATAACTGGTCTTTGCCGACATTCAACACACTGGCAAAAGTGGCTGGAGATGCCAGCCGATAACCGGTATAAACCAATAATGCCGCCAATGATGCCATTGGAATGTGATTGATCAAGCTAGGGAACACAATGACAAACAGCAACAATAACAAACCATGAAAAAAATTGGACCATGCGGTTTTTGCTCCATGACTGACATTCTCCGAACTGCGGACAATTTCAGCTATCATAGGAAGACCGCCTATTGCGCCCGCCACAATATTGCCTAACCCAACAGCGGTTAGATCTCGATCGAGATCGGACCTGCGCTTATAAGGATCCAGCTTATCGACAGCCGTTGCACTCAGCAACGTTTCAATACTGCCTATCAGGCTGATTGTAAAAACGGCCTCCCAAAAGGCGACACTGAACAGTTTGGAAAAATCGGGTACATAAAAGTCAGCAGCGAAATTATCGGAGATCGATACCATGTAGATTGAGCCGTTATCCACCGCATCCTGATCCAGATTAAAATGCCAGGCGAATAACATGCCTGCCAGCACGACAACAAATGGAGAGGGTATTTTGCTATTGATCAACGGCCAGCTGACCAGTATTAGCAGGCCCAGAAAGCCGATCAGAGCAATTTCCGGTTTCATGGTGATCATGCTTTGTGGAATCTGTAGTATCATTGAAAACAGGCTGCCCGGTTCCGGCGTGACACCCAGCAGGACATGGCTTTGAGTTGCGATAATGATCAACCCTATCGCTGCGAGCATGCCATGAACGACCGATGCAGGGAAAAAGGCATTCAGCTGACCCAACCTGAATTTTCCCATCAAAAACTGAATAATCCCGGCAACCACAATTGCAGCCAAGGTATAACGGTAACCGGCCATTGCGTCACCCTCACCCAGCTTTTGCACTGCATCAAAAATCACGACAATTAATCCAGCAGCCGGTCCATTAATCGTCAAAGATGAGCCACTAATCCTGGAAACCAGTAATCCCCCGACAACAGCAGTAATAATGCCGGCCGATGGAGGAAAGCCTGAAGCCAGCGAAACGCCGAGACATAAGGGTAAGGCGATAAGAAATACCAGAAAGCCGGACAGTAAATCACTACGCCAGTGTTCTTTAAAGCCGAGTAGACCGGTTTTGGGCAGATTCGACAGATAAGGCTTATTCATGCAGTTCCTCGTTGATGCAAACAGAACGACAGCTGCTTTTAATATCGCAACCGGATAATATTTTGTATCTGCTCATCCCATCCGAATTGATAAGGTGTAGGTGCTTAATTTCAAAGGACGCATAAATAAGTCCCTGTTGCAGAGGCCTTTTCAACCAACCACCTAAAACCGCAGATGAGTAGATACCCTAATTTTTCCATTATGGCGGTTTGTTACTTTTAATACCAACAGCGAGTTTCTTCGACCCTGTAATTCCCAGTTTTAACTTTTATACAGAGTTGAGGGTTGCCGCAAACCCTACGACTCCACTTTTTTATCATCACCCTGGGAATTGATGTCCTCAATCCATCTACTCCCTTTTGACCGAAAAAACGTCTAGGAATGGGAAGGTGTGGGGTATGCCTAACGAGGATGTCGGCAGCTGGGAGCTGCCGCAAGCCCCCATGGACGGGTTCACGGCGTTCCTCGATAGGCATACTCCACACCAAACAAACTTGAACGATTATTGAGTAAAAAAGGAGTAATAAGCAGCAGTAGAAATTAACGTTACAATCCATCAATTGTAAAATAGACTGCACAAGTATCTATCCAACACCCACAGGGGACAGTTTTTGAGCCTTACTATCGATAACAACATGGTTATGAAATGCGTAGCTTATCAACGAGGTGTCAGCCTTGGTGAGATCAGCATCGAAGACATCAGCGAAGTCATCAAACGGCCCGATACTTTTATTTGGCTTGGATTACGCGAACTGGATGCCGCTTTGCTCGGTAAGATTCAGGAAGAATTTGGCCTGCATGATCTGGCGGTGGAAGATGCACTTTCCGCCCATCAACGACCGAAAATTGAGGAATACGGCGATTCGCTATTTATCGTATTGCATACCGCAAGTCTCGGGGATGACTGTGTCGATTTCGGGGAAACGCACTTTTTTGTCGGCAATCATTTTCTGGTTACGGTGCGCCATGGCTCTACACTGAGCCATAACAAAATCCGCACACGCTGCGAAGCGTCACCGCTTCAATTAGCCAAAGGTCCCGGTTTTGCTCTTTACGCGATTATGGATTTTATCGTCGACAATTATGTTCCTGTGCTGGAAGGACTCCAGACACGGTTTGATGCACTGGAATCAGCCATTTTTCAGCATCATCCCAGCCTGCAAACTATGGAGGGCTTGTACGAATTAAAACGCGAATTGCTGCAAATGCAAGGCGTGATTTTACCGGTGATTGATATTTGCAACGTGTTGATGCACTTTCATAATGTCGACATACCCAAAGACGTGCGCTTGTATTTTCGGGATATCGCCGATCATATCAAGCGGATTGACCGCGCCATTGAAAGCATGCGCGAAATGCTGATCGCCGCCATGCATGTGCATCTGACTTTTGTAACCGTCCGGCAAAATGAAGTTGTCAAACGCCTCGCTGGCTGGGGCGCTATTTTGGCAATCCCGACCATGGTCTTCAGTTGGTACGGGATGAATTTCAAACATATGCCCGAACTGGAATGGACTTACAGTTATCCCTTGCTGGTCGGCGGGGTCATCTTTGCCAGCTTGCTGTTATTTTTACGCTTAAAGCGATCCGGCTGGTTGTAGGTTTATTCCCACGAACACTGGCTAAATGGTATTTGTATGGTCGCGCCCCCCTTTTTTACAGAAAGTTTCCCTAAACTATTGAACAAAAGACTGACTTTTAAAACTCAGATTCTAAAGTTTTAATGACATCAAGATTGAATTAGTAATTAGCAATTAGTTGCCTATAATTTAAGCATTTTCTAATGCTATTTATATGAAGGGAATGCAATGCTATGAATGAATCAGACCTTGATTTATTAGCGACATCCATCGATTTGATGGAGATCAATGTAAAAGACCTAAAAGTCGGCATGTATGTTTCAAAACTTGACAGACCCTGGCTTGAAACCAGTTTTGTATTTCAGGGTTTTGAGTTAAAAAATGAGGATGACATAGAGGCCGTTCAAAGTCAGTGTGACTCCGTGTTTATCGATATTACCAAGCAGGCAAAAATCCCTACCGCTTATTCCAAAGATACAGCCTACTCCAAAGGCTATCTGGAAAAACTACCTCCTCCTGAAATACACTCGACTTTTGCCCAGGAAATCAAGAATGCCGAGTATGTCCATCGTAAAACGAGCACCCTGATCAAAAGCTTCATGCAGCAGGTTCAACTAGGTGGCACGATCAATACCGAATTGGCAAAACAAGCCGTCGCCGAATGTGTGGAAAGCGTAATCAATTCGCCTGATGCGTTGATCTGGATGACACAATTAAAAAATCGCGATGAATACACGGCTCAACATTCCATGAATGTCTGCATTTTTGCCATCGCCCTGGGACGGCATATCCATCTTCCGGTCAGTGACTTACATAACCTGGGGCTTTGCGCGATGATGCATGATATGGGAAAGATGCGCGTCCCGTTAGAAATCCTGAATAAACCTGGAAAGCTGACCCCTGAAGAAATGACCATCATGCAAAGCCATACGACGATGGGTTGGAAGTTGCTCATGTCATCTCCCGGTATGTATGGCGGCGCTATCGATGTCGCATACTCCCATCACGAACGCCTGGATGGTAAAGGCTACCCGCGGAAATTGACAGATAATGAGATATCGCCTTTTACCCGAATGATTGCAATTGTAGATATGTACGATGCCATCAGCAGTGATCGCATCTATCAAATTGGCCGAACTCATTTGGAAACAATTAGCGTAATGACAAAAGTAAGCGGCACTCACCTTGATTCCGCGTTAACGATGAAATTTATTGAATGTCTCGGAATTTATCCCGCGGGAAGCATTGTGGAGATGAGCACAGGCGAGGTTGGCATTGTGATTGAAGTCAACCCCAAAGCCAAGATCCGTCCAAAAATCATCCTGCTTTTGAATGAAAATAAAAAACCGGTAAGGGAACGGGTGATAGATCTGACAAAACTGGATCTGGACGCCACCGGTCATAACTATACGATAAGAAAAATTGTCCGGCCCGAAACTTACAATATCGATATTACCCGCTATTACCAGAGAGGACTGCTTACCCTTGTTTGACGGACCCGCAAGCTCACTTTTTGCAGGCGGGTCGGGTCGTCCAGGCCAGTCTTCACCAGTTCAGTCCTATCAACAAGAACACAACGATTACCGCCAGGTTGGTTAGATGTTGCCCAACCTCTTGAACCGTCATACGTTTCTCACCCATGATATCTTTAATACGGTCATGTACCTGATCTTGCATATGTGTACGTGGCATCATTGTCATTTCCTCTTAGTTATCAGAAACAAAACTTCGGAATTCAAGCATTACAACTTTTTGGTATAACTTCGCATCTGACCCACCAAAACTCCTTGAACTTCCACCTGGTGAGGCTGAAAATGCATAGGTTGAATGTTTTGATTGGCAGGAATCAAAATAGTTTCACGGGGCGTTTGCAGAATATGTTTCAGCGTTGCCTCCGTTTTGTCGATCAACGCAACCACAATATCTCCGTTATTGGCATGATTGCGCTGTTCAATGACCACCCAGTCACCATCCAATATGCCATCATCAATCATCGAATCCCCCTTGACTTGCAGGATATAACAGCGGTTTTCAGTTTTTAATTGGGCTGGAACCTGCATATATTCGACATTTTCCACCGCTTCTATCGGAAGCCCTGCGGCTATAGCACCAACAAACGGCACACCCAAATCATCAATCAAACCGGTCGATTGCGTTTTTAAAGCCAGTTGAGTGAGGCGGACACCCCGCTGTTTGCGATTTGGCGCTTCAACAAGTCCGGCCTGAATAAGGCCATGTATATGTTTATGCAATGAACCGCGTGATTTAAGCCCCATGGCGAGGCATAATTCATCCAGGGTTGGGGGCTGGACAAAATGCGATTGACTTTCCAGCAAAAAATCCAGTACGTCCTGTTGTTTGCGGGTAAGAAAAGAGTAATCATTCATTAGTTTTTCTTGTTCTCTATTGGTTTTTGTTAATCATAATTAAAGAACAAAAAGAGAACAAGTTTTATTTTAAAATTTTTACTCTTTTGTTATCAGGGCAAAGTAATATATTGTTTCTATTGATCTAATTTTTCATACATCATCACACTTCCAGTAAATCAATCAACCTTGTCTGGCAGTACAAGCCTTTTGGAGAAACACAATGACTATCGCCGATGCCATTTACGACATGCATGAGGAAATGAAACGCTGGCGGCATCATCTTCATCAGTTTCCGGAGACGGCCTACGAGGAGCATGAAACGGCTGCCTTTATTGCTGAAAAATTGCGCGCCTTCGGCCTTGAAGTTCACGAAGGACTCGGAAAAACCGGCGTAGTTGCGCGCTTGACAGCAGGAGATGGAGGACGCTCCATCGCATTGCGCGCCGATATGGACGCCTTGTTTATTCAGGAACAAAACGCGTTTACTCATAAATCAAAATATGACGGAAAAATGCACGCCTGCGGTCATGACGGGCATACGAGCATGCTGCTAGGAGCGGCTGCCTATCTGGCTCAACACCGGGATTTTAACGGTACCGTGGTATTTATCTTTCAACCTGCTGAAGAAGGGCGAGCCGGAGCCAAACAAATGATTGATGATGGCCTGTTCACCTTGTTTCCGGTTGATTATGTGTTTGGGATGCACAATTTTCACGATATCCCAGAAGGTCACTTTGCGATCAAGTCCGGGCCTTTGATGGCGGCATTCGATTGTTTTGAAATAAAACTCACCGGCCATGCAACCCACGCGGCCCTGCCGCATTCCGGCACCGATGCAATAGTCGCCTCGGCGCAATTGATTAACGCGTTGCAGACCATAGTGAGCCGAAACATTGATCCGGCCGATTCAGCAGTGGTCAGCATCACCCAAATACATGGCGGCAATACCTGGAATGCGTTACCAGGAGAAGTTGTACTCAGGGGCACTTTCCGTTGTTTCAAGGAGGAGGTTCAGGAACTGATAGCCCAAAAAATACGTCATTTAGTTGACTCGATCAGTTTAAGCGCGGGCGTTAAAGGCGAGATTATTTTTAATCCTGAAAATCCAGGTTACCCGGTTACGGTGAATGCTCCCGATGCTACCGAGCTCGCGCTAAAAGCGGCATCAGCCGTGGTTGAAGCGGCACAGATACATAGAGAACCGACACCCAGCATGGGCTCTGAGGATTTTGCATTCATGCTGAAGGAGCGTCCGGGCTGTTACATCTGGATAGGTAATGGACCTTCAGCACACGGCTGTATGCTGCATAATCCGCATTACGATTTCAACGATGCCTTGTTGCCGGTAGGTGTGGCTTACTGGGTCAAATTGGTAGAAACGGTTTTAATCTGATGCCTTGAAATTATTCAAGCCGGTCACTGTAAACCAGGTGGCATAACATATTCACATCGTATTTTGTTTGCTGAATGCACACTAAGCGACTCAGCGCTGTTCTTTGTCGTCATCCGGCAGTGACAGTAGATGATCCATTTTTGCCGCCTTGGTTTTAAGATAATCCAGATTATCCTGATTAAACAGTGGTTCGATGGCGATTCGACCGGCAACCTGAATACCCAGTTTTTGCAGATCTTTTATTTTCCTGGGGTTGTTGGTAATCAGCTTGATTGATGCAATTTTCAAATCCTGAATAATCAGGGCTGCAATTGAATAGTCCCGTTCATCGGCCAAGTGTCCCAGATGAATATTGGCGTCCACCGTATCCATGCCCTGATCCTGCAGATTATAAGCCTGCAACTTTTTCAGCAGGCCAATACCGCGTCCTTCCTGGCGCAAGTAAATCAAGACGCCTTTTCCGGCTTCGCTGATAAGTTTGAGCGCCATGTCCAGTTGCTCACCGCAATCACAGCGGCGGGACCCCAGCACATCGCCGGTAAAACATTCCGAATGCATTCTGACCAGCACGTCTGATTGGTCGGCTACCTGCCCTTTAACAAAAGCGACATGCTCTTTGTTATCGATGCTGTTGCTGTAGTAATGTAAAACAAAATCGCCGTAACGGGTAGGAATACGCGTCTGAACTAAATTTTCTAGGGTTGGTTTCACTTCAGGATGATAAATAACAAAAACAATTGATATTTTAACCAATTCGGCCAGGCAAACGTTAAAAAGTTTCCCTCGGCTTGCTCGACGAAGCAAATACTTGATCGGATCCGGTTAAATTGCCGGAGGAATGCCAAGAATATTATCCAGCGGGCATGGAACATGCACACCGTAACCTTGCGCATAATCCACTCCTAGCTCTTCTAAAACCTGAATAATCGCATCATTTTCGGCAAATTCTGCGATTGTTTTTAAACCCATGGCGTGGCCTATCTGATTAATGGTTTCTACAAAAGTGCGGTCTATAGCGTCTTCTGCAATGCCTTTTACAAAGTAACCATCAATTTTTAAATAGTCGATAGGTAAACGTCTCAGATAAGCAAATGAGGATAAGCCGCTGCCAAAATCATCCAAGGCAATCTTGCAATTTTTCTCTTTCAACACATTAAAAAACCGGGTTGCCTTATCCAGATTGGCAATGGCCGCCGTTTCGGTAACTTCAAAACATAAGTTCGCGGACAAATGGGGGAATTTATCTAATTTCGCAACAATATGCTCAATCAGAGAATCATTAGAGATGGACATACCTGAAAAATTAATCGAAAAAACCGGGAGTTCCTCGGCTGTTTTATTATCAATTAGCTTAAAGACGTTATCAAATACCCAGCGATCTATACTGGACATCAGGTGGAACCGTTCAGCCGCGGGTAAAAATGCGCCCGGAGGAATCAGTTCGCCATTGCTGCCCCGCATCCGGATCAACACCTCATAGTGCCCGGCATTATTCGTAACAGCCTTCATGCTTTTAATGCATTGACCATACAATTCAAATTGATCTTTATCCAGCGCATTTTGAATTTTTGATATCCATTGCATTTCCTGCTGATGGGCCGACGCTCCGGTTTCATCCGATTCGTGAAAATGCACCCTGTTACGTCCGCTGTCTTTCGCTTCATAACAGGCGGAATCGGCAGCGCTTAAAATTTCCGAAGCTTTTGCCTCCTTGCCGGTAATTTCAGTAATACCGATACTGACACCAATTTTAAAAGTCTGTGAATGCCAAATAAACCGATAGTTTTCAATGGCTTTTTGCATGGTATGCGCAATTTTTAAAGCCGCCTGCTTTTCGCAGCCTTCCAATAACACGCCAAATTCATCACCGCCCAGGCGCGCCAGCAAATCAATTTTTCTGAGTTTTTGCTGAAAAATCGCACCGATATGTTTCAACAACTCATCACCGGCATCGTGCCCGCAGGTATCATTAACCACTTTAAATTGATCCAGATCCATGTAAAACAAATAATGGCGTTGCTTGAGCGTTCTGGCTTTTTCCAGCGACTGGCTCAATCTGCTTTCAAACTCCCGTCGGTTGGCCAATCCGGTTAATGGATCATGCAGCGCTTGCCAATTCAACTCGGCCGATAAAGCTCTGGACTCGGTAACGTCTCTAAATACCAGGACAGACCCAAACAATTGCCCTTCTGAATTTCTAATTGGCGCCGTCGAATCAGTTATGGCGTAGCGTTGGCCATTGGCGCTCAGCAGTATATGGTCGCTGTCGTTAGTAATGATTGTATTTTGTCTGAGGCATTCACAAACAGGACACTTGACCGGCGTTTGAATACGTTCATCGATCAATTTAAAAACATCAAGGCATGACCGGTTAATCGCGTCTTGCTCACTGACTCCGGTTAAGAACTCGGCGACAGGATTCATAGAGACAATCCTGCCTTTTTCATCGGTCACAATGACCGCATCGGCAATAGAATCGAGCGTAACCTGAACCCGTTCTTTTTCTTCAGCCAATTTTTGCGATATGCATTTTGTCTCAAACACTTGTTCAAGCAACTGTTTGTCGCGATGGGCTATCGAGCTGATATCGTGAATTTGTATGAGGCAAAATGTCTTGCCGTTATTTCGTTTGAGGGGTTTAACTTTAATCGATTGTTGAATCAACGCCCCTGAAATGGATCTTAAAGGCAGGGGTTTTTTATTTAAATTACTGGAAATTAGTGATGACATACCGTGCGATAAAGCCACCCCAATCGCCCGATCCAAACTGCCGCCGAGAATTTGAGGAAACACACCCGTAAAGGGTTTTGCCAAAGCCGATTCCAATTCGTAGCCGCAGTGTCTTGATATCCATGGATTCCATGTCACGATGTTCTGATTGTGGTCCAGAACGATAAAGCCGAATTCGCAGGCATTAAAAACACTTTCGAAAATCCAGTTTTCATCTTCAAGATAGCCTGCATGAACTTTAATTTCTTTCATAGTCAGGTTCTACAATCCCATGTAAGCCGCAATATTTTGTTTAAACGTCTCCAGCGATTCGACATCCATCAAAAAAGACACATAGCCCTGAACGCTTTTCTGATCTATCGCAAAATCCATATTCAACATCAAGACACAAGCATCGGACTTATCACCTGCTTTATTCAAAATATTGGCAAAAGCTCCCTTAACAAACTCCGGAATACTGCCTTGCATTTCTTTTTTGAACATATCCGCCATACTGCAAAGACAGCCATTAAGAATGACATTACCGATTTCAGTCATTGCCTCCTGTTCCATTTCCGTCAAATCGAGTAACGAGATCTCCTGCTGCAATACTGCCCGAACTAACTCCAGACTTTTTTCTTCGGGAAATAAAAGAAAAACATCACCATCAAAAGAGCCTTTAAATTTCTGATGCACACCACTCACATCAGTTCGGTTTTTAGATTCAATCAGTCGTAAGGCTTCCGCTTTTTTGACAAACTCCACAGCAGGAACAGACAAACGGACTTCTTCGTTCACCATCTCACTGAGGGCACTTGCCGCGTAACCCATGCCAATATTGAGTATTTCGGCAAAGGCATCCCTGAAAAACTCATCACCATAATCATCGTTATCCAACATAATCTTTTATTTTGGTCTCAGTGATGGGTTTAGGAATAAAGTCAATATTCAATTTTATAGCCAGATTTTTAATCGCATCCTGAACATTAGCCGTCAAAAAAGCAATTTTTGCGTTGGGTAGCAGCGGCCTGATCACTTCCGCAGCAGGACCGCCTTCCATAACCGGCATGTTGTAATCCAGTAAAACAATATCAAATGCCTGTTCTTTTACCTTATCGATAGCCTCTTGCCCATTTTCCGCTTCCACCAAATTCCAGTCCGGATGAAGGTCACTGATAATTTTCTTTAGCATCAGCCTGGACATACGGCTGTCATCCACTATTAAACAAGTTGCTTGTGACATTGATTTACTCTTTTAGATTATCCAAACTAACGATCATGCAGATGTTTTCAACACCCCGGAAAATGAAAGCACCCTCTTAATAAGGGTCCACTTTCATAGTAAAAAGTAGCAGAACTTAAGAGTTTTTCCCAACTCGGCGCAGTACTATCGAGGCCGGATTTGCTGTAGGTGGATGTCTGATGGCCTGAAAATTTTTAAAACCCCACTTTTATGCTGAGTCCGGGTTAAGATCAATCGGGTTTGTGGTATCCTTGAATGCAATCAAGCCGACATGATTATCACCTTCGTTATGACCGGTATTTACACAGTTTTTGCATACGGCAGTTTAATTCATCCAGGCTCTTTAGCGCGGACAGTTCCAACTGCGCGCAACAGAATGCCGGTCAGCGTCAAAGGGTTGAAACGCCAATTCAATCTGGCATCCACTTACCGCTATGATCCCTTGCAACAGTTGCCGGTGTGCGTATTAAATGCCGAGGCTTCGGAACCCGACGCGGTTTTAAACGGCATTTGTTTTGATTTGGATGAAAGCGAATTAGACGCCCTCTTGGAGCGGGAAAAAGGTTATGATTTTTGCCCGGTGGATGCCCGGCATTTTTTCGATGAATCACTGCACATCAACGCTTATTATTTCAATGCCAAAAACTACACGCCTTACCGCTACCTGACTGCATCAAAAGAACAAGCACATTATCTGTCTATTTGCCTGCAAGGTTGCACTGAATTCGGCGAAGCCTTTGTTGACGCATTCAAAGCATCAACCGGTTTTTGGGGTATCGACAATGACATGGATATCGACGCCATCTGGCAGGGAGCTTACTAATGAAACATGCCAAATTTTTTATCGGCCAAATCGTTCATCACAAATTATTTAATTACCGTGGCGTGATTTTTGATGTTGATTTTGAATTTTTAGGAGGAGAAGAATGGTACGACAAAGTCGCTAAAAGCAGACCATCCAAATACCAGCCCTGGTACCATGTACTGGTTGATAACGCCAAACACCAGACTTATGTAGCAGAAAGCAACCTCTCCGTTAGCGATAATTGCAATCCTATAAATAACCCGTTTCTGGAAAATTACTTTGCCGGCATCAAAAACGGCATCTATCAGCTTAATCTTCCGAAAAATTAAGTCTCTGATGGCTGCCGTTTAAAAAGCATCATTTACGAGCCTGAATCAGCTTGATTACATCACTGCTACGCGAATCTACAAATACCGAATTAAAACCGCATGCCTGCACGCTCTTGACAGTATCGCGATTAATATTGGCGCCAAACAACCGAAGAACTAAAGGGTTAACCAGCTTCATCAGGCGCGCCAGCCAGGGTTTGGAACTGATAACATGTTCCAGCAACAAAATTTGCCCCCCGGGTTTACAGACCCGGTAAAGTTCACGCAAGCCTTTTCGGGGTGACGGCACCGAACAAAAAACGAAAGATGCCACAACGGTATCGAAACTGTTATCGGCAAACCACAACCCTTCGACGTCCATCACCTGTAAATCGACATCAATGAATTTGCGGGCTTTTTTCTGTTCGGCGATAGCCAGCATTTTTTCACTGAAATCGATCGCCGTCATCCGCGCAGATTGCGGATAAAAAGTAAAGTTTTTACCGGTTCCCACACCGACTTCCAGAATATGCTCACCTTCAACCTTGGCCCACAAGCGCTTACGCCACTTTTTAAACATAAGCCCTTCCATCATGGCCTCCAAGCCGTCAAAGTAAGGCGCTAAACGGTCATATCGTTTTTTGATCGTAATGCGGTCCGGTTTCATAATCAGGCCTAAAGTGTCCAGGTTAAATAATGCGTCAAAAATCAAGCCGCATTTTAACGACAAACACCGCTAAAACCCAACTATCAACACTAAATGCCGGTCCAAACAAACCGGAAGCTGTCTAAATTGGCATCCGCCATCACATGAAAAATTATCATCTTTGCGTCTTACTGAATAATTATCCTACCGGGTACGTTATAATTTCACACTTTTTACCACCGTACTCATCAAACCACGCCCTTGCAAACAACCAAAACTGTCTGCCATAAGCTCAAATTTGTTGATACCGTTTAAAAGGTTAAAGATGCTCTTTTTATCAAAAAAACAGGACTGGCTGGGGAATATCCGGGGCGATGTCCTGGCCGGTTTAGTCGTTGCGTTGGCGCTGATCCCGGAAGCCATCGCCTTCTCTATCATTGCCGGTGTTGATCCTAAAATCGGACTTTACGCATCATTCTGTATCGCCGTGGTCACCGCTTTTACCGGGGGTCGTCCAGGCATGATTTCTGCCGCAACAGGTGCCATGGCACTCTTGATGGTGACGTTGGTAAAAGAACACGGCCTTCAGTATTTGCTAGCCGCGACGGTATTAACCGGTCTATTGCAAATCCTCTCCGGTTATCTGAAGCTGGGCAACCTGATGAGCTTCGTTTCACGGTCAGTCGTGACCGGTTTCGTCAATGCGCTGGCTATCCTGATATTTATGGCGCAGTTACCCGAATTAACCGGTGTCTCCTGGCATGTTTACGTAATGACAGCCGGCGGCCTGGGGATAATCTACCTGTTTCCTCTTCTGCCTGTTATCGGCAAAACGATCCCCTCGCCATTGGTCTGTATCCTCGTCTTAACCGCTATCGCCGTGTATTTGAAGCTGGATATCCGTACAGTGGGCGATATGGGAGAATTGCCGGATACTTTACCCATTTTCATGTGGCCTCAAGTCCCTATGAACCTTGAAACCCTGCAGATCATTTTTCCTTACGCTTCGGCGCTGGCCGTGGTCGGCATGCTCGAATCATTGATGACGGCAACCATCATCGACGATTTGACCGACACACCCAGCGACAAAAACCGCGAATGCAAAAGCCAGGGGCTGGCCAATATCAGCGCTGGTTTTTTAGGCGGCATGGCCGGCTGCGCGATGATCGGCCAGTCGGTCATCAACGTCAAATCAGGCGGCCGAGGCCGTTTATCAACCTTCATTGCCGGTACGATGCTGCTGATCATGGTGGTTTTTCTCAGCGAATGGATATCGATAATACCAATGGCGGCCCTGGTCTCGGTGATGATTATGGTCTCGATAGGCACGTTCAGCTGGCGGTCTATCATTAATTTAAAAGAGTACCCGCTGTCGACCAATATCGTCATGATCATGACGGTCGTTGTTGTCGTTTGGACTCACAATCTGGCGCTTGGCGTTTTTGTGGGTGTTTTACTGGCATCCCTATTTTTTGCCAATAAAATCAGTCATTTTATGTATGTGAAATCTGAACTGGATGCGACCGGAAGTGTTCGAACCTATCGGGTTATCGGCCAGATTTTCTTTAACTCGGCAGACAAATTTATGGCTGCGTTTGATTTTAAGGAAGCGATTGAAAAAGTGGTTATCGACTTAACCCGCGCGCATTTCTGGGATATCACCTCGGTGACCGCTTTGGATAAAGCCGTCATAAAATTCAGACGGGAAGGCGCGGATGTCGAAATCATCGGCTTGAACGAAGCCAGTAGCACAATCATTGATCGCTTCGGAATTCACGATAAGCCGGAAGAGATCCAAAAAGTCATGGGAGGTCATTAATGAACACCGAAACCAATAAAGTGATTGCGTGTGTTGACGGCTCAGGTCTTAGTGAAGCCGTCTGCGATTATGCAACCTGGATTTCGCAGCGAGTCAATGCACCACTCAAACTCCTGCATACGATTGACCATCACCCGGAAACCGCCGCGATCACCGATCTATCCGGCAATATCGGCGTGGATAGCTGTGATCATCTGCTGGAAGACATAATCCGAATAGAGCAGCAACACAGTAAATTACGCTTACAGCAAGGCAAAACGTTGCTTCAGGCGGCCAAAGAAAGAGTCACGCACAACGGCATAGCCGATCCGATTATTAGCCAGCGGCACGGCAATCTTGTTGAATCATTGATAGAACTGGAAGATAGTATCCGGGTGCTGGTCGTCGGTATGAGAGGCAAAGTGCATGATAATCAACCCGGACAAATCGGAGCAAAACTGGAGTCCATTATCCGCTCCCTGCATAAACCGATTTTAGTCGTCAACGAAGCATTTAAACCGCCACAGCGCATCATGCTGGCCTACGATGGCAGCAACGCAGCCGAAAAAGCAGTCGACATGGTTGCATCCAGCCCCTTATATAAAGGCCTGACGTGTCATCTGGTCTGTGTCAGCAAAGACAAAGCCACCTCGCAAAAGCTGCTTGACGCAGCAGCCAATAAAATCATACAAGCAGGAGGCATTGATTTGATCACACAAAAGCTCACCGGCAAAATCGATCAAGCGTTGTGTGATTATCAAGACGGACAAGCCATTGATATGACCATTATGGGCGCTTACAGCCATACCCGTCTGCACGATATGCTGCTGGGCAGCTTCACCGCCAAAATGTTGTTGAGCACCCGCAAACCTTTGCTTTTGCTCAGATAAGTGAAAAATGAACGGCTGGAGTGATGGTGTTGCAGGTTTGCCGAACCCTGAACCACTCGCCCTTCGAAAAGCTCAGGGCGAATGGATTACGTTTATTATTCCTTTTGTTGCTCTCGAACCCGATTTTCCTCACGTTCACGGTACTGCTTGTCAATATTTTGCTGATTGGCATTGCCTGGCATCTTTCTTTCGCGAACCCGGTATTCTTCCTGTGCACGACGTTGCTTCATACTTTCTCCGTCACCGGGTTGATGTTGTCTTTGCCGCATTTGATCTTGCCTTTCATTTCGCTGTGGGTACGGGCCCGATCCACTTCCGAATGCATCGGAAGACCGTTCGGCACTAACGCCCCGGCCAAACCCTCCACCACCGCCAGGCCCGCCGCCTCCGCCAGGAGCAGCTGAAACCAAACCAACCCAACAAGACATTAGAAAGACTAAGGCCGTGTTTCGCCATTTGATTTTACTATTCATAATTATCGCCTTATATTACTAAAACTGAAGTTTCCCAATAATTTCAAAAAGGACAGCCATCATGCTTGGGCTGCAGGAATTATCGATAGAGTCTGCGTAAACGGTGGCAAACCTATTTAATAAAGCACTGTCGCGTGAGGCTAAGGCGTCATCCCGGCAGAGCCTGCCCCGGTCGGTTTCAATCCGACCGGAGCGAGCTTTCCGATTTTCAGATTTACTTTACTTCAGTGATTGCTGTTGCCAGATCAGCATCCGGGTCACCATCAGCAATAGTTACCGCCCAGTTGATAGTACCCTTTGCTGTTGGTTTATATGCAGGGAACGTGAAACTGGTAGTGCCTTTACCGTTGTAGTCATAAACGTTCAGGTTCCACTTATAGACCACTTTGCCATTCTGCGTGCCGACCACGGTGGCGAGGGCCTGGCCCAAAACGGTTCCGGGATTCTCTACCGTGAGCTGAATCGATACAGGCTTACCGACAGACTGCGCCTTGGTCACTTTGAATGCGGAAATATCGAGATCGAGAACCGCATTCCCCGAGATAGTGGCAATGGTCGAATTGGTGTTTGTACGCCCCTCATCATCGGTCACCGTCAGAGTCACAGTGAAGGTCCCCGGCATGGTATAGGTGTGCTCTGCCACCTCTCCTGGTCCCGTTGTTCCGTCGCCGAAAGTCCAGACATACTGATCGATGACGTCAGTGTCGTCGCTGTCATAAGAGCCACTGCCGTCGAAAGTAATGGGCACATTTACATTGCCCGTATAAGGTCCGCCGGGAATAGCAACCGGTTCGCCCGCAACGGGCGGATCGTAAGGCAACGGCACGTTTCCGGGTACGCTGATCGGCGCTCCGATGGCCAAACAGCTCTTACCATCATAGATCTGGTTGAGAAGAGCCGACTCACCGGTCCAGCCGGGCTGGGCGTTGGCATTGATTTCGGTCAAATTATCATTCCCCTCCCCATCCGAGTCTGACACTTCAATGCCCTTCAGATTCTGCGTTATATCGGCAGGTATGCTGCTGCCGAAAGAAATGCAGAGATCCTTACCATAGGTATTGAGGTTACTGGTGCTGGTGCCGTGGCAGAGGTTGCAGTCGGCATTGTCGCTGCTCGAGTTAGGATAAGCAGTCTGCCATGTCTGGAGATATTTATTCAATGCTTGGGCAGGCGATACGACTGCCAGCAGGCCCGCCGTCATTAGCGCGGACGTCAACGTCCGCAGCATGGTTGAGTTTGTACATGACATGATTTGGTTCCTCCTGATTTTACTGTTCGGTGGATAGCCGCCCCAACAGGGGCGGCGTATTCAACCGGATCTTGTTCGGAGCAATCTGCCCGGGATTGTCCCGGGCAGGTGCGGTACCGTGATTAAGGATTGGCTGGTGTGCCGGTTCCGGTACCCTGACCGAAGTCCCAGGCCCATTCGGTAGATATGTAGTCGTCAAGCCACCAAACCCGTCGGGCCATGGCATCAGACGAAAGTACCTCGTCCCAATTCGTGACGCCATTCGCAACCGGATGCTCCAACTGCGCCCAGACACCGTAAAGGAACTGGCCGCCAGGATTAGCCGTCAAACTGGCTTCGCTGGCTTCCAGACCAGGAGTGCCCTGGTCGAACTGATCGAACTCGTTGCAGAAACCTGAGACGATATGTTCCGCAGGTACGCCCTTGTCAGGGTCGATGTCTTCGTGCGGATTGGAGGGATAGCAAGTGCTCAGATCAGTCTCTTCCGCCCACACTTGATAATCATCACCAAAGTTCACCGCGCGACTGTAGAACAGATCTAGCGGCTCGGGTTCGCCCTCGGCGGCAGTCGTGTTGTCGCCGGTCTCGAAGACCACGAAGAAGCGTGAAGGATTGCGCACATCTTCACCGTAGGGATTAATCCCGTAACCGAATGGATTCAGCGTGTTTCCTACTCCTTGAGGCGAACCGGTGATCGCAAAGCGTGGGTCAAGCGTGGTGATCCGCATAGACTGGTGCTGTGTCACATTGCGGGCCTGTTCACCAGCGCCTGCCACATAGCTGTTACACACTCTGGGTTCGGTCAGGTCGCCGCTGGCCTGGGTTTCAGCGCTACGGAAAGTCTCGCAGGTAACCGTGCCGTCGCCGCCGTATTTGGTCTTGTCATTTGGATCCCAATATTTATAGGTTTTGGGCAGAGTCGTCCAGGTAGTCGCTCCTGTGAAAGAGCGGCGGATATAAAGCTCATAGCGATCGTTGCCCACTGCGTTGAGACGCCAGTTAGGCGACCAGGCGTAAAGCATCATAACCATGTCGCCGTCCAGGAAGCCGCGATGCCCTTTGGCCACGTCCAGCGGGTTATACCAGGACTGGTCGCGCAGCGTGCCGATGGAACCGGCTTTGGAGCTGGTATCGGTCCTCAAGTCGTTGTCGCAGTTGTACAGGGTTGTTCCATCGGTAGAACTTACCGTTGTGAAACTGGCTGGGCATTGATGCCAAGACAGGACCTTGGTCTTGTTAGGCTCGACCAAACTTCCCTGCAAGACAGGGTTGGTGTCGGCGATACCAAAAGTAGTCCCTCTGTTCAGGTCGACCTGCGGGCAAAGCACTGTTGCCCCGGTTTCTGAATTCTGACAGCCGTCTGGAATCGTGGCTGACAGGTTACTAGCAGAATCCATGCAGAGGCCGCCTGGGTAGTACGGATTGTTAGCCTCTCCCCAGGTATTGCATTCCATGTTGCGGAAGGCATAGGGATTGCCGTACGACGCTAGGCTCCATTTGCCCTTGTTCGGGATCAGAATACGTCGAGACATCACATCAGCCGGGCCACCCTGATTCATAATACCTTGTTTCCAGGTCGGTAATGCGAGCAAACCAAAGTCAGCTTTCGACGTATCTTTATGAACCTTGTATATGTCTTGCCCCAGCCAGCTTCCGCGACGGGCAATTTCGGTGTTGTAGATGTTGAAGTTGTAAGCGCCGAAATCCCAGAACTCACTAGTGTTCCTGGCTGGGTAGAAAGTACCGGCCGTCCAGTCCACCTCGGGCTGGTTCAACTGGTGACCGGGCTGGGTCAGATTAGCCAGCAAGGTATCCTGCGTTTTTCCGCCGACGGTGTCCATGATCGACATACTGAAAGTGAAGTACTTGATGTTCTTGCCTTCGTCGAACGTGAAGCAATCGGGGTCGCTGTTGCCGTCCTGGATACACGCGGTACCGCCCGCATCGAAGGTGAAAGCGCCTAGACCCTTGTCCTCCTCGGCCACCACCGCGACGAAGGCGCTGTCGATAACGGCGTCCTTCACTTTGCCGGTGGAGTCATAACCATACAGTGCCAAGCGCGGACGGGTGGCCGCAGTATTGCCTACCAGAGGGAGACCATCCTGGGTCACGCAGAGCTCAGTATCTTTAGGATCCTGCTTACCCGTCTTGACAATGATAATATCCTTGCACATATCCTTGAGCCCATAAGCCAAGGGATTCAAGGGAACATCATCGGGATCATCAGGTGTAGGGTCGACCCCACGTTCCTGCAGTTTAGAACCATAGCAATACGGTTTAGGATTCTCGACATTACACTTGGCGTTATCAGTTAACCGCATTGGCATCGCGAACGGCACAAAGGGCTTGGGCTTCTGGGTGATGTCGCTGGCCGCGGCCGCAAGCTCGAAGTTCGCCAGGGTCATGGGCGTCGCCCCGGTCGCGTCCGCCGGATCCTGCACCACCTCAAACCGCTCGAAGTCGATGTAAGAATACCAAACGTCGGTCTGACTATTGGCTACAGCGCCGCTCCAGCCTTCGCCCGGGCCTTCGCCCTGGCCGCCACGCAGACCGTCGGGGTCTTCCTGCCAAGTGATGGCGCATCCTGCGCCACTGACGCAGACGGTCTCGATGCGGTTAACGTCACGCACACCTGAGGTCAGTCGCTCGGCCTTGAACCAGCGCATGTAGCTTTGCTCAATGACATCCGCAGTGCGCGGATCATCTCCTTTGTTGAGCACACCACGGGCGGTCCACAAGCAATTATAGGGCACTTCGCCTACCGCTTGGTTGGGCTCATAATCATCTTCCTCCGCGTAGTTGACAGAGCCTTGGGAACCGCCTACACCGAACATGTCGATCAGATAAAGGTCATCTTTAGTGGCCGTTGCCAGGTCAATGCCAAGATAGGTCGCTATGGCCGCACGGCGAGCTATCTGTTCTGGCGAAGCTTCCGGATTATCCAACGAATAGTTGGGCTGACCACTGGCACAATAACGGCTAGGCCACGCCACCAGTACCTTGTTACCCATGATCGAATGGAAGACATTCACTACGTCGCCGGGATAGGAGGTATCCGCGATCAGGGGCACGTCCGTCCGGGTAATATTGCAGTTGGCATTGTCGCAAGACGTCTCTAAGGCTGACTCGGACAGATTGGTCTTCTTCCAGGTAACGCCGTCATCCAGGCTCACAGTTCCGTAAACATCACGCTTGCCGTGGCCGATAAAGCCGACGCCGTCGACAGTCTCTACAGGACCGTACATGTGCACACCGATTAGGGGCTTCGCAAGTGTTCGCGTGGCCTTCAGGGCACTATCGATGTCGTAGTAAAGGTCACCCTCTGCCTTATCGTCAGGGTCTACCTCTGACGCAGTGCCGCTTGCAGCCTGACTGGGCACGTAGAATTTCATCTGGGCGATGAAGGCGTGCTCGGCCTCATCAATGTGTCCCGGAACCGTCTGGGTCGGTAATTTGGACATACTCTTCAGAATCGGCTTGCCGGCTTCACCGTTACCACCGTCATCGGCAACAACCTGACCGCTTGACAAGGCTGTCAGCAAAGCCAGGGTTAGGATTTTTAATTTTGGCGTTTTCATGGCGTACTCCTATATTCTGCATCCCATAAAGGAAGCTTATAGAGCTGAGCGCTGACAAACAGGGCTCGCTTGAGATACTGCGTCTTTATTTTTAGGGGTTTCATGGTCGTTCTCCTTGTTTTTATAAAACTAAACATGCGAACTAACGGTTAACCTTTGACTTTATAGATAAGCTATTCTGCTAAGCGGTCTCGCCTATTCAGATAACTTTGCATTAGTCTTTGTTTTTATTAATATTTGAATATTCTAATGTTTTTAAATGTTTGGTTTACAAATCAATCTTCTTTAACCCAATGGATAACCGTAACGTGTTTAGATTTTGTGCTTGAATCAAACAGGCGACTTTCAGCGGTTTATTAACCTAACCTCTCGTCAATTGAATACCCTTGATCGGGTACTGCCTTAATGTCACCTTAAATAAAGGATCAGAACTTATAACGGGACGAGAACGTACTTTCATTATTGATACGTTCTTTTTAGCGGAATGATTTAGAAATACTCTCCTTGTTACAAGCGTGTTATGGAAATAACAGTCAAAAATGGTATCTCGGTAGCTAATCCTTTAGCGGTCAAAACAATGTAAGATGCCCATAAATCTGCGGATGCTCACGCCAATGCGCGAGCTTGACACTCTCAACGCTTTAGCCAAGCTCAGCCATCAAACCTCACCCTCAACACTGTTTTGCTTCTTTTTCTTAAGCCTTACTTAAGCAGTTGAGCTTTTTTTCAACTCATATTGTTCCTGATTTTCATCTCAATTTTCCATAAAAATAAACTCAAAATTTACTCAAAAATAATCATTGGCTAACGCGCCTGCTCATGGTGTGTTGTTTCCCGCTCAAATCTGATCTCTAACACTCTCAGGCCAACAAAAATAGACCCTGGTCTGATCTGGTGCGAATTCAAAAGCCAATCCTGATATTTGCCCTAAAAAGGTGAGTACATTCCTTGGTTATTACCTCTGTAAAACCACTCTTATCGCTTAACTCTATGTTTTAAATGTAGTTACATAATTCTGGCCTAAGGTTTGTACTTAATCTCTGTGTTTTGCAATTTCAAGCTATCGACAATCGTCGCGCACCATAAAGCAACTTGATTTTTAGTACAGACCGAAAAATCAACCTTATGTTTTGCCGTAATGCTGATGAAATGAGCCAAACACCAACCTCAACTGATGGAGCCCATAGAATGTTGTTATGAATAACTTATCGATTTCATTTGCAGGTGCGATTTCACTCGCCTCCTTTTACATCTGTAAATCGATAATATATTTTTTACTCACTTCTTAGGCGCTTCTGTCCGACATCTTTCAAACGAGGAAAAGACAAATGAGCGACAAGTCAAAAAATGAGACTGAATATTCAAGAAGGGAATTTCTTATGGATATCGGCAAGGCAGGCGGGATAGCTGCCATGTACGGAACGATGGGTGCACTCGGAATGTTTGCACCACCCGCCGGTGCAGCGCCGGTTAACTTTGTTCCTTTGACGGGATTGCCAAAGAGTAAAAAGGGGAATCGGGTTATTGTCATCGGCGCGGGAATTGCCGGCCTGACTTCAGCTTATGAATTGATGAAAGCAGGCTATTCCGTTACCCTTCTGGAAGGCCTTGACCGCCCAGGAGGTCGAAACTGGACTGTTCGTGGCGGTGACTCAGCAACTGAAACTGATGGTGTTACACAAGTTTGTAAATTCGACCGCAACCAGTATATGAATTGCGGCCCAGCTCGTTTACCACAGCACCATATAACCATCGAATACTGCCGTGAATTGGGCGTTGAACTGGAAGTTTTCACTAATCAGAATGCGGATGCCTACTACTATAATGAAGGAGTGGGGCCACTTTCCGGAGTTCCGGTTCGCCATCGAACCGCGAAAGCAGACATTTATGGCTACATGTCTGAGCTTCTTTCCAAAGCAACCAATCAAGGTGCATTGGACGATACCTTAACCGCTGCTGACAAGGCGCTTTTAACTCAATTTTTAACCAACTTCGGCAATTTGCAAAGCGGCAAATACAATGGCTCTTCTCGCAGAGGCTATAAAGTGTCTCCTGGCGCAGGAAGTCAATCCGGTGAAATTGATTTACCGGCTTATGCGATGAGTGAATTATTACAATCACGCTTCGGACTCAATTTTTCCTTCGAATTCGGTTGGGACCAGGCCATGCTGATGTTCCAGCCCGTAGGCGGGATGGATGCTATCCCAAAAGCATTGGAGAGGGCAATCAGACCCAAAACGAAGCTGGTTTACAGCGCAAAAGTCACCGGGATTTACAATACAACGGAAGGTGTTCAGGTTGTGTACGAGGACAAGTCGAACACGCCCAAACAGCTTGAAGCCGATTTCTGTATCTGCACAATTCCGCCGCAGGTTCTAAAGAAGATACCCTCGAACTTATCCCCGAATGTTATAGACGCTCTGGGCGTAGCCATTCCTCAATCAACAGGAAAAATCGGCCTGCAGTACAAGCGCCGTTTCTGGGAAGAAGACGACAAAATCATGGGTGGAATCACCAACACCAACACCAACGTAAGTACGATTTGGTACCCAAGTTACGGATATCTAGGCAAAAAAGGGGTTGTGGTGGGTTACTATAATTTTGGCGCTAATGCCAATTTCTATTCCGGCCTGAGTCCTGCCGAGCGTCAAGAACAAGCGCTTATCCAAGGGGAAAAGATTCATGGTCCCTCTTATCGCAGCGAACTGGAAAATTCTTTCAGTGTTTCCTGGATCAAAACACCTTTCAGCGAGGGCGGCTGGGTTGGTTGGCCTACCTCGGGAGGGCAAAGAGTGCCTGCGTATGACTTGCTCAACAAACCGGATGGCAACATCTATTTCGCCGGTGATCATTTGAGTTATTACATCGCCTGGCAAGCAGGTGCATTTGACTCGGCGCGTAAAGTGGTGATGGAAATCCATCAGCGGGTTGCTGCTTAAAGCCGAGCATTCGATTAATCTCTTAAACTGATCAAGGAAAAAACCATGAAAAAATTCAATCTGAATCATCATCTAATCCTCAGTCTTGCTGCGGCTGTAACCCTCTTTTCCGGAAACGTTTTTTCTGAGCCAAAACCCACCGAAACGGATTACAACATACCGCTAAGGGCTAACGGCACTATCAACCCGGACCCATTTCTAGCCAGCGGCGTTGGCGTTGGAAAAAATGTCAGTATTTATTGGTCGGCAGGCACCGGGCCGGCTGCACGAAATACAGCGGCCCCTGCCGGTACACCTGAACGTTATATCGATCCGGCAATCACGATTCCCTATTCAACCATAACCGAAGCGCAAGGATTGAATAACCTTGCACGCATCAAAGAAAATCTGGAGTCTGTCGGACTGACACTGGAAGACGTGACCTTTATGCGAATCTATCTTGAGGCGCCTCCCGGAGCAACGCGTGCTGACTATAACGGCTGGAATCGTGCATATCGCAAGTATTTTGCCAACGTAAACCTTGAGACGGGCGCGGTAATTCCTGCCTATGAGCCTGTGGCCGTCGTCAACGCTCGCCGACCTGCCAGATCAAACCTTCAGGTAGCCACTTTACCCGTTGCAGGCTGGCTAGTTGAAATAGAAGTGATTGCGGCTTATCCTCAGGTGCCTAAAAAATAATTGCGGCGTATTTTCGCGCTCACCCACTGAGCGATTTTTTTACAACCTAACAAAGACCCGCAAGGAAGCGGGTATACTAATTTTTTTATTCTTATCGCGGGCATGGCCCGCTCCTACAATACTGCCTTCCTAATCATTGCAATAGCCTTCACTTAACGGCATCCAGCAAGGCAGCGTCAAGTTCTGTGTATTTAAATTGAAACGCCTGATCCAGTAAACGTTTTGGAATGACCCTCTGGCTACCCAAAACCAGTTCGGCCATTTCTCCCAGCAGTAAATTAAGCAAAAATGCCGGTACAGGAATTAAGGCCGGTCTTTTTAGACACGCCGCCAGCACCCGGGTAAATTCTGCATTGGTTCTAGGGGCCGGTGCTGTCGCGTTATAAACGCCCTGCATGCTTTGATTGTCAATCATCGATAATGCAATGTTGATCCAGTCATCCCGGTGAATCCACGACATCCATTGTTTTCCATCGCCAATTCGGCCTCCCAGGCCCAGTTTGAACGGAAGCAGCATCCGACCAACAATTCCACCACCCGGTGCTACGACCAGCCCTGTTCGGATAATGCAAACACGAACGCCCAGAGCTTCTGCTTTTTTTGCCTCGGTTTCCCAGGCTTCACACAAACGATGCGAAAAATCATCCCGGAACGTTGATTGTTCGGTCAATTCTGTATCGCCCTGATTGCCATAATATCCTATGGCCGAACCGCTGATCAGTACTTGCGGTTTAACTTTCATTTTATTGATCGCGTCAATGAGCTGCTCGGTCAATTTGACGCGGCTTTCCCATATTATTTGTTTGCGGGCGTCAGTCCAGCGCTGGTCAAAAATCGGCGCACCGGCCAGGTTGATCACTGCATCAAAATGATCTTCGGCCGTTAATTCATCCAATCGGCCCAATGCTGATACGCTTTTACCGCAGAGTTCTGTAACCTGTTGCGGATTTCGGCTCAGCACAGTAATTTGATAATCACTTTGTAACAGCGAATGAATGAGGGCTTTGCCGATAAAACCGGTTCCGCCGGTGAGAAGTATTTTCATGACTGCTTGCCTCCCTGGTTGGTGTGGCATTTTATGATCTGAAGATATGAAGTTTCCCAGTTTTTAAAAGGTTGTCCTGGCTTTTAATAGCGCTTTGTTGCATGAGTAATTGCCGTCGTTCCAGCAGAGTCTGGTCCGGCCCGAGTATGCCGGGGGATTGTCCGAACCGTCGACCGTGCAGCGAATCCAGAAGCCATGGATACCGAAGGCTGTAGCACGAAATTGTGTCCTGGATGCCCGTTTACCGACGGGCATGACGGTAGCTTATGGAATTAGCTGAAACATCTTGCTAAGCGTGATTAGGTCATGAGTTATTAGATTAAGTAGGCTATTGATTTGCCAATGTATATGGACAATGACAACTGACAAATCAATCAACCATCCATTTAACCAGAACTTAATTTATGTTTGTTGCATCCACTTGATCATTTTTGTCTGGCAAGAACGACAATATACCGTAAAAAATATGTGACAAGCCGGTATACAGAAAAAAGGGATTATATTTTTCGTCTATCGGGACATCGTTGATGGTGCCATAAAACTCAACGCCACCGATCAACAAGATAATGAACAATCCCATGATCGTCAATTCCCGATAATTTTGTTTTCTCTGGCAGTATATGAACACGACCAACTGGGCTAAAGCCAAGTAGATCAGCATAATTTTCAGATTATTACCCAGCGGCCCGTATAGATCATCACCCATCGTAAAAAAACTGTCTTTCCCTGTTACCGACATGACTGCAGTCACGACTGTGACTAACAGCGAAACATAGTAGTTAGCTTCCAAACCGTACTTGACACTGTTTAAACTTTTTGTTGCTAAAGCATTCATGAGAACCTCGCGAAAAAAAAGAGTCCTCCCCCTAGTGAAGCGTGGGGAGGACTTATAGAGGAGGACATTACAAAGGGAAGCATGCTTCCCGCAGTGCAAAAGCACTGCCAAAATCAATATCAAGCAGCTATTGATTTTGTCAGCCACCCGCAGAATATCTGCCCGTGGCAATCGTTTATAAAACCCTATATTTATGCGGATAACTTTTTGGTTTGCCCATCTCCACAACGGATGGGGGGATTTGATCAACTGTTAAAACGCTTGCTGCCAATTTAAAACTTTCAACAAGCGGTTATGATCATTATTTTTTCTAGTATTTCAGTCATACCTGTTTTTTGCCGGACATTCTATTAAACGGTCCGCCCTGAACTTGTTGAACGACTCAGAACGGACGGTTTTATTAATATCTCGTCAAAAGCAAATTGACTGATTATCAGGTTGCCAATCCGCCTTGGCCTACCGTTGGAGTTGTTCCGGAACCTGTTTCCGCAGTTGGCGGCTCGTCAGGTTTTGACTCTTCAATTACAGGTGGCGCCAATTTCTTGCCGTTCATCAAGTCATCGATCTGGAACTTATCAATGGTTTCCCATTGCATCAACGCATCGGCCATGTTGTGAAGAATATCCATATTCTCATTAAGGATGGTGCGGGCCCTTTCGTAGTTCAAATCCAGCAGATTACGTATTTCTTCATCTATCATCTCGGCCATTTTCTCGGACATGGCTTTAGCCTGCGGCCCCATGTACCCACGACCTTGATCTTCGCCGTAATCCATTGCACCCAACCGGTCTGAAAGACCCCATTTAGTCACCATATTTCTGGCTAACTGGGTGGCCCTTTCAATATCGTTTGAGGCGCCGGTAGTGACTTTGTTCTTACCGTAGATAATTTCTTCGGCGACACGGCCACCGTACAAACTGGCAATCTGGCTTTCAAGCTTGTCACGACTGGCGCTGTAGGTATCGCGCTCCGGCAGGAACATGGTAATACCCAAAGCTCCGCCCCGCGGCATGATGCTGACTTTGTAGACAGGATCATGTTCAGGTACTGTCCGACCTACAATCGCGTGACCGGCTTCATGATAAGCCGTCATCAGCTTATCTTCTTCCCTCATCATCATGCTGCGTTTTTCAGCACCCATGATCATCTTGTCACGCGCTTTATCGAGGTGGTTCATATCAACGAATTTCTTATTCGTCCTTGCGGCAAACAATGCGCCTTCGTTGACCAGATTGGCTAATTCGGCACCTGAGAAACCAGGCGTGCCTCTTGCCAAATCCATGATGTTGACATCGTCAGCCAACGGAACTTTCTTTAAATGCACTCTCAAGATTTGTTCACGGCCTCTGATATCAGGCAAGCCAACAGTGACTTGTCTGTCAAAACGACCGGGTCTTAACAACGCTTTATCCAGTACATCGGCGCGGTTAGTCGCCGCAATTACGATAATGCCTTCGTTGCCCGCAAAACCGTCCATTTCAACCAGCAATTGGTTTAGAGTTTGTTCGCGTTCATCATTACCGCCATTCATGCCGTTACCGCGATGTCTTCCCACCGCATCAATTTCATCAATGAAGATGATGCAAGGTGCGCGTTTTTTGGCTTGTTCAAACATATCGCGTACCCTGGAGGCACCGACACCGACGAACATTTCAACGAAATCAGAACCTGATATCGAGAAGAAAGGCACTCCGGCTTCACCGGCTATGGCTCTGGCCAACAAGGTTTTACCAGTACCGGGAGGTCCTACCATTAGCAAACCTCGGGGTATTTTGCCACCCAGATATTCGTACTTCGAGGGATCTCTCAGGAAGTCCACCACTTCAACAACATCTTCCTTCGCTTCTTCAACGCCGGCAACATCGTCAAATTTGACCTTGATCTGATTTTCTTCCAGCAATTTAGCTTTGCTTTTGCCGAAATTCATCTGGCCACCCATACCGCCACCGCCTTGTTGCTTGCGGAAGAAGTAAACCCAGACAGCAATCAGAAGCAGCATAGGCGCCCAGGAAATGAAGATCTGCATCAACATTGACTGTCTTGGCGGACTGGCGACTTTGATTTTGACTCCGTACTCCAACAGTTCATCGATTAAACGAGCATCATTGGGGTTGTAAGTAATAAACCGTTCGCCATTTCTTCTGCGACCGTCTATCTCATCGCCATTAATAATGACTTCAGAGATAGCACCTCCTCTTACATCTTGTATGAAATCAGAGTAAGACAAGGCATAGTTACTGTCCCCCGACGGGTTCATCCGGCTGAATGCTGAAAAGAGCGTAACGCCTACAGCAATCCAGATTAAAAATTTAATTGCATTTGTTTTCATACTTTTTCTCCTCTATGGAAGTATGAGGATATCATTCTTCTTTCGAAAAATATTTGAAGAAATCAGATTTAGGCTCCAAAACCAGCGTATCCTGGGTTTTGTCGAAAGAAGCCGCATAAGCATTAAGACTTCTATAGAAGGCATAAAATTCCTGATTTTTACCGTAACTTGCCGCGTAAATCTCTGAAGACTTGGCATCACCGCGACCACGGATCTGCTCGGACTCCCGATACGCATTGGCTAATATGATTTCCCGTTCCTTGTCAGCTTGTGCGCTGATTTCTTCCGCTTGTTCCGAACCTTGAGAGCGAAACTCCCTTGCCACTCTTTCACGCTCGGCCTCCATCCGTCTGTATACTGAACTGCTGACTTCTTCCGGCAAATCTATGCGTTTGATACGGATATCCAAAAGTTCAATCCCATACTCCTTAGCCACGGGTGCCAGCCGTGAAATCAACATACGGCGCATATCGCCCCTGTCTTCCGAAACCAGCTCTTTAATTGTCCGCCGGCCAAACTCGCCCCGCATGGCGTCTTTCATCACTTGATCCAGTCGCAGGTTCGCCTGGTATTCGTCGCCACCCATAGTGGTGTAGAAAAGACCGACGTCTGATATTTTCCATTTAACGAATGAGTCGACGATTACGTTTTTCTTTTCGGACGTCAGAAAGCGCTCTGACTTCGCATCCAGTGTCTGCACTCTGGCATCGTAATGACTGACATTATTGATTAACGGCAATTTAAAGTGTAAACCCGGATCGTAATCGGATTCAACAATTTCACCCAGTCTGAATTTGATCGCTTTTTCGCTCTCTCCTACATAAAACACGGTCATGTAACTGAGGAGTAAGGCACTCAAGCTTATTGGAACTAATAATTGTGCTGGGTTCATAATCTGCTCCTGCTAACGCGACTTACCGGTTGTTGTTTTTCAATATTTTTGAGCTTTTCAGCCTGAGCGACCTGCCCTGCGGCCTGACTTATCTTTTCTGAAATGGTGGTCGTGTCGCTTTTATTTTTTGATTCGGAGGGGTTAAGCGGCAAATAAAACATGTTGTTACCGTTTTCTACCGTTACCATTACCTTGTTGCTGCTGCTGTACAACTTTTCTTGAGCCTCAAGGTACATCCGTTTGCGGGTTATCTTCGGCGCTTTGTCATATTCTACGAGTAACTGGTCAAAACGTTCGGTCTCACCTTTGGATTTGGCGACCACCTGAGCTTCATAACCTTCAGCCTCCTGGATCATCCGCGCTGCGGCACCTCTCGCTTTCGGTATGACCTCGTTCGCATAAGCCTCCGCTTCATTGATCAACCGCTGCTTGTCTTCACGGGCTCGAATCGCATCTTCGAATGCATTTTGAACCTCTTCAGGCGGCTGGGCATCCTGCAGGTTGACACTCGCGACTCTTAACCCCGTTTTATACTCATCCATTGCCTTCTGGACTTCATCTTTAATATCATTGACGATTTGACTGCGTCCTTCAGTCAGGATGAAACCCATATCGTTTCTTCCTATCACTTCTCGCTCGATGCTCTCGGTAACCTGACGGAGTGTCGCTTCACTTTGTTTGACGTTAAACAAATAATCTTTGGCATCCTTGATTTGATATTGCACCGCCAGCCTGACACTCACTATGTTTTCGTCTTTGGTCAACATCAGGGATTCGGGTAAAACAGAACCTGAACCGCCACTACGGCTGCCCGTGTTATAACCTATTTCTATGAACCGTTGCTTTTCCACGTTGACTATTTGCACATCTTCCAAAGGCATGGGCAAATGCCAGTGAGGCCCGGGCATCGAGGTAGACACATAAGCTCCAAATCGGGTGACAACCCCTCTGCTGCCTTGGTCCACGATGTATATACCACTGGCTAGCCAGCTAATACCCAACGCTGCGCCCGCATACAAAGCCAGCTTTTTTGAGTTATTGGAAAAAAACTGATTAAATTTTTCGGAATATTGATTCCAATGATTATCTATCTGCTCGCCCCAATCCGATTTTGGCTTTTCACCGAGATCATGGTGTTCTTTATTCTCATTTTTCCAAGGCATGGTAGTAGTCTCCTGCATGTAGGTTTTTCGACCAGCTTTATCCTCTTCAGCTTAAAACTGATTGCTTTTTTGCCGGTTTCTTTTAGGATTTTTAGTTTTTAAAGGTTTTGACTCAGGAAAAATGAGTTAACCCGGTTCAAGAAAGTCGATCAGTTCATGACTGAAATTGTTTTTCAATTTCAGTAATGCGCTGTTTTGAATCTGTCTGACGCGTTCCCGGGTTAATGACAGATGTTCCGCAATATCCTGCAAGGTCATTTCATGATCATTATCCAGACCGAAGCGGCAGGTAATGATATCGGCCTCGCGAGCGGGCAAAGTCCCTATTGCTTTTCTCAAGCACGCTTTTAATGCACTTGCAGCCAGGGTATTGATGGGTTGCGGATAGTGATGTTGCTCTAAAGTGTCTATCACTTCAGGCATGTCTTCATTGTTGTTGATGTTGCTGAACAAAGACACGGTAGGCTGGTAATTATCGATAATCGCCTTTATTTCGTCTTCAGGCAGTTTGCATTTTTCAGCCAGTTCAGTAACGCTGGGCCAGCGATTGTTCTGCAAGTGCAAGCTGTTCATCGCTTCATAAACGGCGGATGCTTTGGCCGCTATGTTGTAAGGTAACCTGACTGTCTTTTCCTGCCTGACCATGACTCTGGAAATGGTTTGTTTGATCCAGTAAATCGCGTAGGTGGAAAAACGAACCGAACGGCTAAAGTCGAAACGATCCACTGCCTTGATCAATCCGACCGTACCTTCCTGTATCAAATCGGAAAATGACAGAGTCTGATTGTTATATTGACGGGCAATATAGGTAACCAGTCTGAGATTCCCCTTAATCATGGCTTGGCGGGAATCCACCATACCTTTTAGCTTGGCCAGCAGGGTTTTTACTAAAACGTCATCCTGAAAACTCGCTTCTTTGTTCAGATTTTGCGACTTGATGCTGTAAACCACTTGCTGCAAAAAGTTGGGCAAAAACTGTATATCGCTTAGCGCCAACCGGCATTCTTGCAGCGTCAATTCAACATTGATACTTTCTTCGGCATTAATGACTTTCTGAAAGCAATTTGTCAGTTTTATTTCAAGGCCCTTCGCTGTATCCTGTACAAGCTCGGCATTTTGTACAGGCTGGCTTTGTTCACAACCGCTTCGGTTAATTAACTCAGAAATATCAACACCTTTACTCAACGAATCGAGAAATTCAGCCGCCATGATCAGCAGGGCTTGCGGCGAATTGATGATGATATCAGTCAGTTCTTGTCTGGCCTTCCCCATCTTGCGGGCATGCCAGTTGAACTGTTCAGGCGTCAAAACAACTGCGTTTTGGGTATGAATTTTGAGTTCCAAAGATTCAGTGGAAGCCGATAAGGTGTCCTCATAATCGTCATCGACCGCATCGATCGGAGTCATGTCCGGCTCGAATAGCGTTCTCAAGCCAATGTCATTATCTTTGCTAAGTGACGATTTAAATTTTGAGTTGCTGCGGTGCAGTAGTGAAGAGCGGTGTTCCTCATTTGTGGCGGACGTTAATCCATCATGGATGAAGCTGGTTGCAACTTGAACATTTTGAAGCTGGGTCATGGTTATTTTACCCCTTTAATTGGACTACCGATCAGGCAAGCCGTAGAAGTTTATTTGAAGCTAAATTAAAGCTTGGAATCAAAGTTACGCCAAAGTACAATGCTTGTCAAACTTTTTGTTAAACAAACCCTGTGCAAATTATGTATACCATCAAAACAGTTACCTCTCTCACAGGCATTAATACAGAAACCCTGCGCGCCTGGGAAAGGCGCTACGGCACCGTTATCCCTGTTCGCGACGACAAGGGCCGCCGTCTTTATACTCAACAGGACATCGAACGGTTAACCTTGCTGTCCAACGCGACCCAGCAAGGCTTCACAATCAGCAAAATTGCCGAATTGAGCAACGCCGAACTGCAGGACCTGGTTTCTTCCCATCAGGAAACACGCAGTAATCACAATGATCTTTTCTTCACTCAAATAATCGATGCGCTGCTCAATTACCGCATGGATCAATGCGAGGAACTTTTGCGCCGCGCACTGGTGGCAATGGAGCCGCTCGCTTATGCCCGCGATGTTTTGTTACCCACATTGCAGAAGGTCGGCAATCTCTGGCATGAAGGTAAACTCAGCATTGCACAGGAACATATGCTGTCCGCCTGCGTAAAACGAATTGTTTTAAGCCTGGTCAATTCCATGCATCCTTTTACAGGGCCCAATCCCGGCATCATGTTTGCGACGCTAAGCGGTGAAGACCATGAATTCGGCATATTGCTGACCTGTATGTTGGCTGTCTCTCAGCGCTGTCCGTGCTTTTATATAGGACCCGATATTCCCGGCGAGGAACTGTTAAAAGCCAGTATTCAGCTCAAACCCGCTGTTATTGTCCTTAGCTGCGTGACTTTTCCACCGTTGAATGAAACTGTCCTTGAATTAAATCAACTGGCAGAAGCAACATCCGATGACACGCAATTATGGATAGGTGGTGCAGGTGCCCAGTTTCTCTGCGATAGAAACAAATTGGATAAAAAATTCATTTATACCGCGTCTCTGGACGCCTTTAATGACCGCCTAATACGTCTGCTTAACGTCCAAAGAGCCCGTAACGTGCCACAACCCCCCTGAAAAGCGATTGTTTCTGACAAATAAACATTTCGCTTCAACGGCCCTATTAACATAATGATTAGTCGGACATTAGTCTTTTCAAAAAGTTCTTGACTAATTTACTCCTGGAATTAAAAAAGACGCTTGCCGGAGGAAATGCACATGTTTTGTCCAGGTTTTTTTAACGTCTCACCTCGATAATTAAGCCTTTGCAAAGAGTGATTTCTTACTGAGGCCAAATCCGCAACTGAGAGTCGTATTGTTTCCTGAATTTAGTCTCACGGGAGGATCAGATGACGTACACTATCGCTTTGCGGACAACCCGGAAATCAATCGAACGGTTTAGCCTTGACCAGCTGGGCAGGCAGCGGCCAAAATAAAAGGCAGTGTTCGCGTTCCCGCGAGAGTTTGGATGGCAGATGAGTTGATTGGAAAGGGGCAGCACATCCACCTTTAACTGCTTTGGGATGCGGCTATCGCCTTATTCGCCCTACAACGGTCTTTCATTTGTTAAGGTGATGTCAAGCCTTCATGGGCGTTAGCGGTTGAAAGGACATCAACGCCACTCATGGCTTCCGGACCCCGGCAATCCAGGCTGGAGCGATGCCAACTTTTAACGCGAACAGCGTCAAATAAAAGCCTTACAGGCTTTTTTTTTGGCATGTTAATTCCGAACAACGTTAGACAACCTCAATGGAGAAACAGCGTGAATGAAGAAATGAGTCATCTGGTCGAACGCCTCAATATCGCCGAGAAAGATGATCAAAAAGCTGTTTTTGAAGAGGCAATAGAAGAACTGGAAAGCACCGAACTGGCTTTGCTGCTGGAGTCATTGCCGTTGCAGGATCGCTTGCAGCGCTGGGAACAGGTGCCGCAGGAAGACCGGGTCGATGTGCTGGTGGCGATGCGTTCGCAACCACGCGCAACCATCATTGAAAGCCTGGAAGAAACCGAGTTGCAGGCGCTGTTAAGCGGCCTTCATGCTGAAGATTTGATCGAGCTGGCTGAATCGCTACCGGAATACGTCGTGGACAACGCATTGAGCGGCATGGATGCCGACCAGCGTAAGCATTACCAGTTATCTTCGCAGTATGACGAAGACCAGATAGGCCGTTACTTGGATCATGAATTGATCATTCTGCCGCGCTCGGCCCGAGTCAGGGATGCATTAAGGCGGATTCAGAGTGAATTACCGGATTATACGGACTGCATCTATCTTATTCAGCGCAACGGCAGCTATGTCGGCACCGTTCCCTTGCATAAAATTTATTTGGCACCTCCTCAAGCGACTTTGGCCAGCTTATCCATAAAAGACCCGGTCACGTTGTCCGCCGAAAGCTATCTCAGCGATGCCACGGAAAAAATGGAGCATTCCGGCTTGAGCGCTTTACCGGTGGTCGATTGCAATAATCTGCTTTTAGGCCGCTTGACGTTAAGACTGGCACTGGAAATCACCCGCGAAGAATATGAAAGCCAGTTGATGGCTACCGCCGGTTTAAATGAAGATGAAGATTTATTTGCGCCTGTTTTTCGCAGCTCAAAACGCCGGGCAACCTGGCTGGGCATCAACTTGCTGACCGCTTTTCTGGCATCCTGGACTATCGGTCTTTACGAGGGCACCTTGCAGGAAGTCGTGGCCCTAGCCGTGCTGATGCCCATCGTCGCCTCTATGGGCGGCATTGCCGGTAGCCAAACCTTGACGCTGATCATCAGAGGTATCGCGCTGGGTCAAATAGCCAAAGGCAACATGATGCCGCTGCTGATCAAGGAAGTGCGGGTTGGCGCTGTCAATGGCGTGCTCTGGGCATTGGTTATCGGCATCATCGCCGCAATCTGGTTTAGCAGTTTTGGTATAGGCTTTGTGATCGCCACGGCCATCGTCATCAATATTATCGCCGCTGCTTTTTCGGGCGTCATCATTCCAATCGTGCTGGATAAATTAGAGATTGATCCGGCATTATCCGGGTCGGTAATCCTGACGACAGTCACCGATGTGGTCGGCTTTGTCGCATTTTTAGCGTTGGGTTCGGCTTTTTTAATCAATTGATCCGGCAAACAGAGGTACCAGAATGTTTTTTGCATCCGATAACTGGGCGGGCGTCCATCCCGCCATCGCGAGACGACTGTCTGAAGAATCCAGCGGTTTCTCTGCGGCTTATGGCGCCAGCGAACTGGATAAGCGGGTAGAACAGCGCTTCAATGCTTTGTTTGAGCGCGAAGTTGCAATTTTTTTTGTCGGTACCGGTACCGCTGCAAATGCTCTGGCGTTGGCCGCCGTCAATCGGCCGGGAGGCGTTTCGTTCTGTCACCGTGAAGCGCACATGATTGAAGATGAATGCGGCGCGCCTGAGTTTTTTACCCACGGCGCCAGGCTCGCACCGGTAGATGGTGAAAACGGCAAAATAGATCCCGGCAATCTGAAAGCCGAAATCGCCCGCTTTCCGCCGAACTTTATCCATGCCGGCCAACCCATGGCGGTATCGATCACCCAGGCGACTGAAATCGGCACGTTGTACAAGCCTGATGAAATCAAGGCAATTGCGGCGATCGCCAAAGCCAAACAGCTCCCCTTGCACATGGACGGGGCTCGTTTTGCCAACGCACTGACGGCGTTAAACCTGACCCCGGCTGAAATGACCTGGCAATGCGGCGTCGACATCGTTTCTTTTGGCGCTACAAAAAACGGTTGCTGGTGCGCTGAAGCGCTGGTTTTTATGGAACCCGGCATGGCTAAAGATCTGCCGTTCATTCGCAAACGGGCAGCACAACTGTTTTCCAAAACACGCTTTATTGCCGGTCAGTTTGACGCTTATCTCGATGACGATCTCTGGCTAAATTCCGCCCGACACGCGAATGAGATGGCTGATTATTTACAAAAAGGCATAGAGCAAGGGCAAAACGCAAGGCTGGGCTGGCACACTCAGACCAATGAAGTCTTTTGTATCATGAGCAAAGATTTTGCCGCTTACCTTAAACAACAAGGTGCCTTATTTCATGAATGGAATCCGCCCAGAGCCAAAGCCGGTTTGTTGGCAGAAAATGAAGTATTGACCCGCCTGGTCACCAGTTTTGCTACAGAAAAAGCGCATGTGGATAGATTCATTGAATTGCTGGGGTAAAAGAAGACCTGATTAGCAAGTTGTTTCAGCTAAATCCATAAGCCCCTCAAACGGTCATCAGGATATTTTTGTCAGCCGGTAAACCCGCTCGATCATCCGGGTTAAACCTCGCTCCCTGAACCGGGGATTTTCATCGAGCACATCGCGCTCTGCCAGCAAGCTGATTCTATAATTCTCGCCATACAAGGCGTTGACCTCATGATCATTGACCGAAAAAGGCGGTCCATACATTTCTGCGGGCTGATAATCAATGGCGATCAAAAGCATGTCCGCACCATAAGGCAACAAAGAACTGAGATGATCGGAATAGCGGCGGCGAAGTTCCGGAGGCAAGGCAATTAACGCAGCCCTGTCAAATACCGCGGTGACGCCGTCAACCACCGCAGTCGTTGTCGCAAAAAAATCACCGCAAATCAGCCGCACGGCTCCAGCCGACCAATGATCAATACCTTCCATTTGAACATGGGTCGCATCCAGCCGGTTTTCGGCAAAAAATTCCTGTACTGCAATGGGGCTGATTTCCACCCCCACGACCTCATGACCTTGTCCGGCCAACCACAGCATGTCCTGTGTTTTACCGCACAGGGGTACTAAAACACGCCCCTGATTTCCCAAATCGAGCCGGGGCCAAAAATCCATCAATGCCTGATTGACCGCTTCCTGGTGAAAGCCAATGTCCTTGTTTTGCCATTTATTTAACCAAAAATCTAATTGCACGTTTTTGTCCTGATTTGATAAAGATTAACTTCAAGCTGGTGGACCGTTTACCACCTCATAAATTCAAAGCAGCGCATAACACCTCCTGATTATAAAGATGCTTCAGCAACAACGTCTTTCCGGCAGGGATTGCCGGAGCCGTTAGACCGCGTAAGCGAATCCAGGCCACAAGGATATGTTCGGCGCTCGCCATCCATGGCGTCTGGATCTCGGCAATCCTTACCGAGATGACGGTTTTGACTGAGCTGATTGATCTTTATAATCAGGTAACACCTTGGAGAATGTGAAAAACCAGCAGACATGGAGGGCAAAAGCTATATCATTTTTTTCATCATCCGTTGTCCTAATTCTGTCATATTTTTGTCATAATTGGCTTTTTTGTTAGCTGACAAAACTTCATCATGAACAACCCATTAAATTTGAGGCCGCTTTCCAACGCCGGTAAATGCGCCTTGCTAGGCCTCTCGCTAAACGGAACGGCATTTTCGGCAGAACCACAAAATCCCGAACAGTATAAAGAAGAGTTATTGGCTATTGAAAAACGTCTCGATGCCAAATTAAAGCTGTTGGATGAAAAGCTGGGCCGATTGGAAGTCTTGGAAAACAAATCGCCCGTCGTTACCGCAGAACCCGCCATCGCAATACCGGTTCCCGTTGCAGCAAAACCGCCCGTTCCAACGCAGACGGCGGAAACCAGGGAAGCTGACAAAGTGCCGTCAAAAAAACAGGAGGGTTTTCCGGTCAGTGCCAGTTACGGCAAGAACGGGTTTGAAGTCAAAACCGACGACGGCAAATTCGCCCTGGCCATCCAAAATCGCATACAAGTCCGGTATGCCAACCCTTTTGACAGTGACCCGCGATCAATCAGCCAACTCGAACGCGATCAAAGTTCATTCATGATACGCCGGGCCCGGACCAAGCTTAAAGGCCACGCTTATTGGCCTTGGCTTAAATACTATTTGCAGTATGACTGGTCTCAACCGGTTTTACGCGATTTAAACCTGACATTGGACAAGTTCGATTGGGCCAAATTATGGGTAGGCCGCGGCAAGGTCGTCTATAACGACGAACGCGTTACCTCCTCGGGCAACCAACAGTTTGCTAATCGCTCAATCGTCAACGATATTTTTACCGTGGACCGGCAACAAGGCGTTCAAGTCCTGGGCAATCTGTTTCCCGGCACCTGGTATGACATGAGCTATGCAGCCGGCGTCTTTTCAGGTTTAGGTGTGGGCGAACGCAATAATGACGATGACAACATGATGTATGCAGGCCGCCTGCAATGGAACGCCCTGGGCGGGGAAATGCCGTTCTCCCAATCCGATATCGAATTCCATCAAAAACCGGCGCTCAACTTTGCTTTCGCCGCAGCGACCAACCAAAGCAAGTGTACTGCGTTTGAAACCGACAGCGACAGCTGCAGGAATTTGCGGGGATTTGCTGATGGTGAAGATGGACAATACAAAATCAATCAGATGATGGAAGAAGTCCGGTTCAAATGGCAGGGCTTATCGATACAGCACGAAATGCACTGGAAAGAAATCGAAGACACGCTAAAAGCTCAATCTGATTCATCAAGAGAAACCAATCTCAGAGGTGGCTTAATACAAGCGGGTTACTTCCCTCACTACTTATTTGCAATCGTCCCTAAAAATCTGGAATTTGCCGGCCGCTATGCGTTTGTTGATCCGAATACCGATGTCGATAACGATCTGCAACAGGAAGTCAGCGGTGTCATGACGTATTTCTTCAGCGGCCATTCCAATAAAGTGAATTTCCAGGTTAGCCACTTGATCGTCGAAGATCCTGGTTTATCCATGAGTCAATCAGAACAGCGGTTTTGGTTGCAATGGGATCTTTCATTTTAACGGTGTATAAGAATTGTCGGTAGGATGCGGTGAGGAACGAACCGCATCCTACCCACTGCCGGATTTATATCCGGCTCATCGTTAAAACTCATGCTTCAAAATGTGCCCTTTTTTGTCAAAAATAATCCCATACGGAACGTTCAGGGCGGTTCGTTCTTCAATAAAGGAGAGCGCTGATGCTCCACCGGGTGTATGCAGCCAAATAAAGGCACTGAAATTCAATAAAACCGTCACCCAAAACACAGCTCTAAAAGATTGTTTTTTAGACTTGTGTCGTAATGTTTGTTGGGCAATCATTCCACCAGGCCAACCACCTGCTAATGAAAACAAATGCAGAGTACTTTCCTTCGTTCTCCAATCTCCATTTCGAGCCGCTGATTTATCAACCTTATACAAGATAAAAGTCAATAAACTAATAACCAAATAAAATGGCAAGACTAAAAAAGGAACCTTGTTTGTTAGTGCTGATATGCCAACAATCACAACAAATACTACTGGGATAAAAATAGCGAAATAGGATCTATCAGTTTTTTTGTTATTCGATAGAAGCTCACCGGCTCTTGTTACTCTTTCAGCACAAGGTCTGCCACTTTTATCAGCGGATATGGAATAGGTAACGGCCTGATTTATCGCAGGCATTTTTTTCCGGTTATTAAACGCTTTGAAATGGACAAAGATTTGTTTCCCACCCTCATTTGGTTCAATGAATCCAAAACCTTTGTCATCATTCCAGGATATTATTTTTCCCTTGATTCTTGTATCCATATTTTCCAGCGCTTACGAGTGGTTATAGTGATTACAAATATCTTCCCGATTTTTGGCTCCAAAATCAACAAATCCATAATTTAGGCGGCGTTCGCAAGCCCATCGATGCGGTTCGTGCCTCACCTCATCCTACCGCATTAACTAACGCCTTCCGCCCACCCGTTTGGCTTTGGGGAAATAGACCGACACGCGCGTGCCTTCGCCGGGCTTGCTGCTGATTTTTAATTGCCAGCCAAAGCGGTTGCAAAGCCGGTTGACGATCGTCAAGCCTAAGCCGTGGCCCCGGTTGTCGTTTTGGGCTCGATAAAATGGCTCGAAGACTTGTTGCAGCTGGCCTTGTTCCATTCCGATTCCGGTATCGGAGACGGTGACGCGGTTTTCGTCGATGATAATGCTGATCGTGCCTTCTCGCGTATAGCTGAACGCATTTCGCAGCAGATTGGTGAACAGAATATGCAGCACTTTTTCCGACGCGACGGTGGACAACAGGCAGTTTTGCTCAATTTCCAGGCGCAGATGATCCGAACCGGCAACGCGGTTAACTTGTTCGGCCAATGTCGCCAATAAATCGTTGATCAAGACTTCTTCTTCCGGCAGCGGCGAAGATTCCTCCCTCGCTAACAGCAACAAGGTCTCGATGAGTTCTTCCATGTCTTTTAGCGTGTTTTCAATCACCTCCAAGGCATTGCGCTCGTTGGGCTGATAATCGGCACGTCGTTGCAGCAAGGCCAGGGAGCTTTTGATGACGGCCATCGGAGTGCGCAATTCGTGACTGGCATCACGGGTAAAATTTTGCTCACGCTCGATAAACAATTCCAGCCGTTCAGTGAAATGATCCAGTGCATCGATCAGTTTTGCGACATCACTGTCGCCAGAGTCGCGTAATTCATTCAGATCCAGCTCAGCCAACCCTTGTTTTCTAAAATCAAACCGTTCGACCACTTCTGCCAGTTTGATAACCGGTGAAATGGCTTTTTTGGATTGCTGATAAGCGAGCCAGGCAAACAGATAAATCAGCACCAAAACCAGACTCAGCGGCACGGTACCAAAATAAAATGACAGCGCGGCGACCTGCTGTTCGTCAAAAGCCAGATAAAGTCGATCTTTGCCTTGATTTTCAACGTAAACAATCGGATGACGGCCCTCCACATTCGCACGGCCAAAGCCTGGCGTCAGATGGCGCAGCGCAGGCGGCACTTCTGTATCGTCGCCCCCTTTGGCCAAATAACCTTTCATGTTGGCCGTATTGGGGCGGGGGAAATCCGCTTGGTTCTGGTATAACGACCAGAAATGCGTGGCTTCGCCTTGCAAGGCCTCCCTGACCAAAACATCTTCCACGATTTTGGCTGCAGCAAAAACACCGAGCAGCGTCGCGCCACTGATCAGTAAAATTTGCCACAAAAAAGCTTTGATCAGTTTATAGTGCAGGCCTTGTTTTGGCATGATTATCCTGTTTTGGCAAACCGGTAATGAGCCACCAGCCACTCATTACCGCCGCGATATCCGAACAATTCGGCACAAGCCATAAAAAACAGGCGCCAGCGCTGCACCCATAACGGAGCTTCCGTCTTTCCGTATGTTTCACCAAACAACTGTAAAATTGCTTCTTTGTGGTTATCCATATTATTGAGCCAGGCTTCAGAAGTTTGCTGATAATGCCGCCCCGAGACATCCCATTGGCATTCGATAGATAGCTGTTTTTGAAAATGCAGCAGCGTATCGCGGGCGGGCATCATGCCACCGGTAAAAAAATACCGTCCCATCCAGTTGTCATCGCCTTCTGTTTCAAACGGATAGGCCAGATAGCGGTGGCAAAAAATGTGTACGAACAACTTGCCGCCGGGCCTTAACCAGGACGCAACCTTATTTAAAAGGCTGTCGTAATTGCGCATATGCTCGAACATTTCTACCGAAACGATACGGTCGAAGGTTCGATCCAGCGACAGTTGATTAACATCGCAGGTTATGACTTCGATATTGTTCAGACCGCGTTGACGGGCCTGTTCATTGATATATTCGCGCTGACTGTTGGAATTTGATACGGCGGTTATGCGGCTGCCGGGGTAATGCGCGGCCATCCAGAGCGTCAAAGATCCCCAGCCGCAGCCTAATTCAAGCACGTCCTGACCGTCGACCAGTTCAGCTCGTTCACAGCTGATGGCCAGCATCTTTGCCTCGGCTTCATCCAGGTTATGAGTCTCATGATCCCAATAGCAGGATGAATATTTAAGATGCTTACCTAAAGCATAACGATAAAAAGCGGCAGGTACTTCGTAATGCTGTTGATTGGCTGCCTCGGTTTCAATCGCAATCGGGCTTAGCCTGAGTTCTGCCAATAAGTCCCGGTAACGCTGACTTTGGCGTTCGACATCGTCTGCGAATTCTTCATGCAAACGCTGTTTTAATAAACGTCTTATACCCCATCTAATGAAGGTATCGGGGATTTTTCCGGCTTCTGCCAGTGCGATCAAGCTCATCGTGAACCTCTTTGTTTTTGTAAGAAACGGTGTAACTACTCGGCGAGACGAACCTCTCTTTCGCCCTCTACAAGAAGGAGAGGTTCGGATAAAGGTATAAAAGCAGTTTTCGTTGATTTTTTATTACCCCTCAGCCAAGCCACAAGCCCATTATGTCAAACGTATTTGGTAGGAGCGGGCCATGCCAGCCATTGAAACACATCCGGTCGCGGGCTTGACTCGCTCCTACACTCATTCATAACGATTATCCTTTCGGCCACCAGGGGAAAAACATCGGCGTGGTTTGTTGATAGAGCCTGTAATCCTCGCCCCTGCTTCGCAAAGCTTGTTGCTCTGTAAACGGAATACCGGTGAGGAAATACAAAAAGCAGAACATCACAACCGGCGCCAACCATAACCAATACTGGTACTCGCTGCCCCAACCCATTAAGGGATAAGCAAACCAGTGCAGCCATTCGAAAAAATAATTGGGGTGCCTTGAATAACGCCACCAGCCATCGCGGCAGGTACGCCCCTTGTAGTCAGGGTTGTTACGAAATTCAGCCAACTGCCGGTCGGCAGCCGCCTCACCCCAAAAAGCCAGTTCGGCAATCACCAGCGCCAGCACAATCAACTGTGTAGAGGGATTTTGGTTTTGGGCAACAGCGTAGAAAGGTAAAGACAAGATCCAGATAAATCCGGCCTGCACCAAAAAAAAGCCTAAAAATCCTTTGGATGCGTTTTCTTTCATGGCCAAGCGCATCGCTTTGTAACGACCGTCCTCCTGTTCGCTGAATACACGCAAAGCCAGATGACGCCCCAAACGCATAAACCAGACCATCGTCAATAAAGCCAGACTCAATTGCAATAAAACGGGGGCAGAGCCGGTAAATGCGTACCAGGGCCCGGCAAACATCATACCGAATGCCCAGATGACATCGACGATGCCTGCATTGCGACGGTTCTGCTGCCATACCCAGGCCATCAGCATAGCGATCACGCTTAATACGCCGACCACGGTTAAACTAAACATTCAATACCTCCTGGTATCAAAGAGCTGACTTAAGTTGGGTAGATAACCACAACAAAAACGGCACGACTATGGCCCATGTTGCACCCATCACCAGCCACCATAAATTCGAATCCGGGATAATTTGCACAGCGCCTAATTTTTCTGCGCCCATGTAGGAAAGAGGACAGGCCACTCCGCTCATCAAAGCCCCCAAAGCCCAGTTTGTTTGCAACCAAGCCAGAGAGTGATTGATTGTCAACGCCAGACCTGCCCAGAGCATCACTATCCAGAAAGGCGCCAGACTTGGTGTTGCTGCGGCCTGAAAAACCAGCCAATCCAGTTTTACCCAGAGCGTGTCAAACAGAAAACCCATGACCACCGCGACCAGCATCAATTGCACATCACCTTTGGCATAACGGGCGGGCCGTGTCTGCCAGGCGATGAAGGCCAACATGACCATGCCTGCAGGCCAGTTATAGTCTGCTGCGGCACCGATTACTGCAGCAAACCACAAGGCTTGCATCCAGACCATGTTGAGAATGCGTTCATTTACCACTGTTGGGCAACCATTGTGGACGGCGGTTTCCGGGTTTAGCCCAGAGTAATTGAACGTTGGAAATCGATTTTTCGCGAAACCCCCCTTCGCAATAACTCAGATAGAATTCCCACATTCGAATGAACGCCTCACTGTAGCCTTGGGCTCTAACCTGTTCCAGCGAGGCCATAAAGCGCTCTCGCCAGCTTTTCAAGGTCAACGCATAACTCTCGCCTTGGTCTTCAAGGTTGATCAAACGCATGTCCGTGCACCGTGCCGCACTATCGACTATCGCGCTTATGCAGGGAATGAAGCTGCCAGGAAAAATGTAACGCTTGATAAAATCAACACTGTTTAAGGCTTGTTTGTAACGCTGATCCTCAATAGTTATCGCCTGAATCAGGGCTAAACCATCCGGTTTGAGCAGTGCGGCGCATTGTTTGAGATAGGTGTCCAGATAGTGATGACCTACCGCCTCTATCATTTCGATGGAGACCAATTTGTCATACCGGCCTTGCAGATCCCGGTAATCTTCCATCACTATTTCAATGCGATCAGTCAAACCGGCATCGGCCACACGTTGCTTGGCGGCGTCATATTGCTCCTGAGAAATGGTCGTCGTTGTAATACGACAGCCGTAATGACCGGCCGCATAAACAGCAAAGCCGCCCCAGCCCGTACCAATTTCCAGCAAATGATCGCCTGGTTGCAGCGCCAGCTTCTGACAAATACGGTCCAGCTTTGCGGTTGAAGCTTCTTCCAGGCTTAATTCCAGATCGTGGTAGGTGGCCGAAGAATACATGCCGTGTTGATCAAGAAACAATGCAAACAAATCATTGCCCAGATCGTAATGAGCCGATATGTTTCGCTTGGAGCCCTGCACTGAATTCTTATTGGCAAAATGCCAGAATTTAAGCAACAAACTGGCAAGCGCGGCCAAGCCGCCTTCCATACTGTCCAGCAAATCACGGTTACGGACCAGAATCTGAATAACCCCGGTCAAGTTATCCGCTTCCCAGCCGTGGTCCATGTACGATTCAGCGGCGCCTATCGATCCGTTCAGCGCGATCTGCCGGTAGAAATCCGGATTTTTCACGACAATTTTAGCGCACAGGCCGTCCTTGGCCGGCTCACCCAGCACCACGGTTTCCAGGGGATCCTGGATAGTCAGCTGGGCATCTTTGATTCTTGACAGCTTGTTCAAAAACGCCTTTCTGAGCTGAAGATCAAGCTTTGTAGGAACAAGGTTCAACTCGGCTGTCGTTGCATTCATGGTCTTGCCTCCTGGTTACTCGATTATTTTTTCCGGATGGGAATAAAAAGGGATGCCCTTTAGCCAAAGTCTCATCGCCTGCCAATAAATAGCCGCTACGACTTTCAGCGTCATAAAAGGGTAATGTAAAGGGATGTTGCGCATGGTCTGTGCGGTCAAAGGTATGGTATTGAGCAACAGCGTGGCGTCAAAACAAGACACGGAATCCTGCTCCACTTCCATATGAATCGCTAGCTTCTTGTCCTGCAGGCTGAATCGCCAATGATACTGTTGATCCATGGGCATAAACGGCGAAACATGGAACGACTTGTCAAACCGAAACGACCACTTGTTAGCATGCTCAGGACTGTCACGGGTATCCAGTAAATAGCTGAAGCGCTCATCCCAGGGTGTATTGGTAATTTCGGCCAGGATAAAACGCGGTTGCTTGTCGCCTTCCGGATAACAAAAGTAAAAACTGACCGGATTAAAACTGTGCCCCAGATAGCGCAAGTGTGTCAGCAAAATTATGCGGCCCTCAAACGAGACACCAGTTTGCTGTTGAATTCTGGATTTTATCGCATCGGCAATTGTCATTTGCGGATCGCCCAGGTAATCCGACCGGTAGTAACTGACCAGATTGAAACGTTCCTTGCTCCACAACCGACTGATGCTCATCACCTGCTCGACTTCATCAAGATCCAGCCAGGTCATGAATACCGGGTAACGGAAGGCATGCGGCTTGGGCACATAACGGCGATGCCTGACCCACCCTGTCACTAGACGGCTGTTCATATATTGATCATTGAAATGACATCTTGCGCACTGCGCGCACCGTCTTCGTGAAACCCCCAACCCCAATAGGCACCCGCAAAATAGGTATTATTGAAACCGTTGATTTCCTCGCGCCGTTTCTGTGCGGCAAGACTGGCCGCGTTGTAAACCGGGTGGTGGTATGTCCGTTTGACCAAAATCTTGGCTGGATCGATACGATCCGTGCAGTTGAGCGTCACCAGCAAAGGCTCGGGAGCATCGATAGCCTGCAATAAATTCATGTAGTAAGTGACCGTGCACCGTGCTTGTTCTTCGTCCAGTTTCAAGGCGTTCCAACTGGCCCAGGCTTTGGGATGCCTGGGCATCAACGCCGAGTCGGTATGCAATACCGTTTCATTCAACTGATAGGTCATGCCACCTAAAATTTCCCGCTCCTTGTCACTGGCATCCGTCAGCAGCTTCAAGGCCTGATCACTGTGGCAGGCCAATATCACCCGATCGTAGCTCTGTGTTCCTTGCAGGCTGCTTATCGAGACGCCCTGATTATCACGGTGAACGGATTGAACAGGACAGCCTAGCCTTAATTCGCCCTGGAATCGTTTTTTAAACGCGTCAACATAACTGGATGATCCGCCCACAACCGTTCGCCACTCAGGCCGGTCACTGATCTTGAGCATTTGATGATTGGCCATGAATGCCACCAGATAACGGGCAGGAAATTGCCTGACTACGCTGGGCGGACCTGACCATAAAGCGCAGGCCATCGGCAAGATATGATCGTCGATGAAAGTCCGGCTGTAGCCGTTTGCATCCAGATAGTCACCCAAGGCCAGCGTATCATCTGTTGATTCAAGCAGTTGCGGCGCTTCCCGGTAAAACCTGAAAATATCGGCAATCATCCGGTAAAAGCGGGGCCGGACTATATTGCGCCGCTGGCAAAACAGTTTATCCACGGTCGTTGCGTTATATTCCAGTCCCGATTTGGCGTCGGTGACGCTGAAGCTCATATCCGAAGACTGAGATTCCAGTCCCAGCTCTCTGAGAAAACGGCAGAAATAATGGTAATGATGCTCGTTGAACACGATGAAACCGGTGTCCACGGGGTACGTTCTTCCTTCAAGCGCAATTTGGTGTGTGTCGGTATGGCCGCCCGCATAGGCATTGGCTTCGTAAAGCGTCACCTGATGCTTTTGACTCAAATAGTGCGCGGCGTAAATGCCGGAGATACCGCTACCGATAATGGCGATTTTCATAGTGTGGATTCCTTGGCTATCAAATCGCTGGTCAAACGCTGCTTGGGAACCGGTTGCAGATCCCAGATAAGCCCGGCCATAGCCATCAGTTTTAAAATGTAATAACTGATGTCGATTTCCCACCAGAAAAACCCCTGGCGAGCTGAGACAGGGTAATGGTGGTGGTTGTTATGCCACCCTTCACCCAAAGTAATCAGTGCGATAAAAAAGTTATTACGGCTGTCGTCTTCAGTCACATAGCGCTGGTTACCCCAGACATGCGCCAATGAATTCACAAACAAGGTGCAATGGATCAGCACGATGGACGCTATGAAATAGCCCCATATCACCATTTGCCAGCCGCTGGTATTCAGTTCGGGATGAGCACTGCCCAGCCAATTACCCAAACCCAGTAGTCCAAAGGCGTACAAGATAGGCATGATGATGTCGAAACGATCCAGCCAGCGTAATTCCGGATATTTGAGTAGATCGCGAACCCACGACTCGCGAGTATTGAAGTGTTTCAAACAAAGAAACCAACCCATGTGACTCCATAAAAAACCGTGTCTGGGACTATGAATGTCCTGCTCTTTGTCCGAATAGCGGTGATGCCGGCGATGATGCGACGCCCACCAGATCGGCCCCCGTTGTGTGGCGGTAGCACCAAGCAGGGCGAACAGAAATTGACAAACGCGGCTGGTTTTAAACGCTTTGTGAGAAAAATAACGGTGATAGAACGCGGTGATCGCAAACATCCGTATGCCGTAGGATAAAAAGGCCACCCATAAGGCGACCGGGCTCCAGCCAACTACCAGCACGAAAAGGCAGGCAAGGTGCATTAACACGAAGGGTATGACGCGCAGCCAGTCTATGGCTTCTCCAACATTATCGGTTTCTTTGACATGACTGTTATCAAACCAGCTGAGAAATTTGATTAACGGTTTTGGCATCTGCATGGATGTTTTCCTTTTCTGTACTTTCTTTATGGATCATTTTACCGGTATGCCGCGTGAAAATTGCGTGAACGTATTTTACAAAAATGTTCACGCAAAACTGCATCGGGTGTTGTAATACTGGGTCCGTAAATAAACGAGGTATTGCATGACAAACATTCCTATTTTGATACTGATTGCCGCACTGATCCAAGGCTGCAGCGCTGTAGATCCTAACCCGGTTGAAGAATATTTGTCCTTGATAAATCCGGAACCGGATGCCGCACAAAACGGGCGAATACAGCCTTTTGTAAAGCTTTACAGCGGCCTCAATGAAGGCCCTCTGGCCCAAAAAGTAGACGATACGTATGCTGAAGAACTGTACTTTAACGATACGCTGGTCACTTTACACGACCGTAAATCTTTATTGCGTTACATGGAACAGACTCAAAGCAACCTGGATAGCATATCACTGGAAGTGTTGGGTATTCAGAGCCAAGGTGACGATGTGTTTGTAAGATGGATCATGGATACCGGATTTACAGTGATGGGTCAGGAGAGGCAAGTCACTTCGATAGGCATGAGTCATTTGCGGTTTAACAGCGACAACAAAATCATTTTACATCAAGATTACTGGGACAGCATGCAGGGACTGTACCTGCACATTCCCGTTATTGGAGGCTTTTTACAATGGTTAAAAAACGGCTTACACGACTGATAAGTTTCCCGGGCTTGCTGCTATTGCTACTAAGCAATACGGTCTACGCAACCGAGCAATTGCCCTCTCAATTGACGTCCGAAAAAGTGGCCTTATCGCGCTGCAGTGAGGCTGAACTCAAAGCGTTCCGGTGGATTCATGTGGGCTATGCGGCCGTTTATCTGCAATCCTGCAATGGCTTGAACGACATCTTTTCCGAAACGCCCAAGCGCTTACGCTTCGTCTATGAAAAATCCATTCCAGCCAACGCGTTTAAAGAAGCGTCAGAGGAATATCTAAAATTGAATCTGGGTCAACAATTTGAAGATTGGCGCGCATCATTTGCCGAGTTCAACCAAGGTTACCGTGATATCAAGGACGGCGATTATTACGATTTGATCTATACGCCCAAACAAGGCCTATCGTTGTTTCTGAATGACACGTTGATGACGAAACTGGATGATCCCGAAAAAGGGCTGGCCTATTTCAACATCTGGTTTGGCAAGGAACCGTTTTCTAGCGATCTCAAGCGTTCGCTGCTTTCGCCCAAAAAGCCCTGAAAGCAATACTTAGTAGACATATATTTCCGGAGCCGTCAGACCGCATAAGCGAACCCAGAATCCATGGATGGCAGAGGCTGTGACACGTCTTTGCGTCCTGAATCCCGGCAATCCATGCCGGGATGACGCCTCACGCGAACAGTGCTTTATTAAATGTGTTTGCCACCGTTTACGCAGAGCCTATCGATAAATCCGGCAACCCAAGCATAATGGCAGTCCGTTTTTGAAATTATTGGGAAACTTCAGACTGCTATTTAGAGACTATCGAAATTGGTGCAATCCAAAGACAGTGTACTTTTGAAATTATTGGAAGCCTTCAAAGGCTTAATTGTCTTTGTTTAGTACCGGCAATGTATGGTCTTCACGGGCCAGATAAACGGTGGCTTTTCCGGTATTGGGGTCGTAGGTAAAATTGACCTGACCCTGCCAATTGATCTGCGTTTCCAGTGATTCCAGCATATCCTCGTCTCGGGCCGCTTCGTTTTTACTGATTTCCAGACGGCATAGCGTAGTCCTGCAATCGACTTCATCAGTGTATAAATTCCCCTTGGCCGCATCAAGCGACTGAACCAGTTGGCTTTCAACCGGCTCGCTCCATTGAGCGTCCTTCTGTTCCGATTCCAGTGTGTTTGCATACAACTCATACGTCTGACGATGATTTTCTTCTTGCAGTTTGTCCTGTTCTTTCTGGCTTAGCTGAATATTTTCGTCGATAGTCAAGCCCTTTTCAGCTAGAGTTTCCGTTACATTTTGCATTGAAAAATTCATTTGATTCAACGCTTCGGATAGATGAGTAATTTTTTCCTCGGACTTTTTAATGGCTGACAAGGCCTGAAATTGCTGTGTATCGCTAAAGAGCGGTTGTATTTTTTTACCGCCAAAACCATTTTCACTTCCGTGTTCATTTAAAACCTTAATGTTTTGTCCACTTGAACGAGCCATTTCTTTAACTAAATCCTGTTTGGCTTGCATGTGTACAAAAATCAGAATTCCGATTAAGGCAAGATGAAACCCACCCATTTTTATGTATTTACTGATTGTCATCGTTACTCTCCTGTCACCTGCGGTTTCATTTCATTCATAGTGGGTAGCCGCGATTTCATTGCTACTAAATCCATTTTCCTTTAAATCTGTCCAAATTCCAGCCTGGCGGCTACCCGTTATCTTGTTAGATCATTGACTGACTCTGTAGCCTTGAATCTTAGAAGTTCCCACGGCAGCCTGAGTTGCAGGTATTGAACAGGCCATCGTATACGCGGAGTTCGAATCTTCACCCACACCACCCAAGTTAATTTGCTGGCGCTGAGTGCCAAAGCCTGCCGTATTGCCTACAGAACCCAATTGAGTGCTGACCGTGCCGTTTGCGAGCAAAGCGGTTGAGCGAAAACGGCAACTGATGTTTGCACCATTGTTTAAATCTACCGCCTGATAGTAACCGCTGTCGATTTCGCCATCATTTAAAAATCCGTCATAATCGGTATGAGGCACATGACAGAGCACATTGGCGGTTAAATTACTGAAATTGCTAACCGCGCCGTTGGTATCATAAGTAACGGCGCCACCAGATCGCCAAACGCAATCAGATCCGGCATAGTTTTCCGTTCCTGCCAGGGAGGCTTTTGCAAAAAAGAGTGATAACGTTACCACTGTGATTGAGCTTAGAGTTTTTATTGTAGACATGACATTTCCCCTTATTTAATTGAAACTAACCTCATCAACCAGTTGGCTGATGGGATTAGTGTCTTGTAATCGTGTTTTAATGTCAGTGAACTAAGACTCCGCGTATATGTTAATTTTTTCACTTATTTGATTGATCGAGTTCATGCTATTTCGAGACACCACGACACACGCATTAACGGCAATCAAAGCGCAACCGGTCCGTACTGCATTGATCATTCTGGCGATGAGTATCGGCATTGCCTCCGTGTCCGTCCTAACGGGCCTCGGAGAAAGTGCCCGCCGGTATATCGTTAATGAGTTCGAAGGGTTAGGTACACATTTACTGATCATTCTGCCCGGCAGAACCGAAACGATAGGGGGACATCCTCCGTTAATGGGAGAAACGCCGCGTGATCTGACGCTTGAAGATGCCTATGCGTTATCAAAAAGCCGTTATCTGGCGGCTATCGCACCGATATCAATCGGCAACGCACCGGTATCGGTGATGGATAAAAATCTTGAACGGGAAGCCAGTATCATGGGCTCTACGCATGCGCTTCAGCAGGTTCGGCACTTGACTATGGGACAAGGTCGATTCCTGCCGGAAAGCACTCAAGGCCGAACTCAGCAGGTCTGCGTGATTGGGCATAAACTGCAACAGGAATTATTCCCGACGCAATCGGCATTAGGCCAGTGGATTCGCATCAACGACCGGCGTTTTCGCGTAATAGGCATACTGGCTCAGGAAGGGCAGTCTATCGGCGTAGGCTTTGACGAAATTGTCATTGTGCCGGTCGATGCCGCTCAAGTCCTGTTTGATACCAACGGTTTGTTCCGGATTTTAGCCGAAGCAAAATCCAAGGAGGCTATTGCCCCCGCCATGGAACAGATTAAAACCGTCATCAAGGCTCGCCATGAGGGCGAAGAAGACATCACCGTCATTACTCAGGACAGTGTCGTTGCCACCTTCGATAAAATCCTGACCGCGCTGACTTATACGGTATCAGGCATCGCCGCAATCAGTCTTTCCGTCGCAGGCATCCTGGTCATGAACGTCATGCTGGTCAGCGTCTCACAAAGAACGGCTGAAATAGGTTTGCTTAAAGCGCTGGGCGCAACAAAGCAACAGCTTATTGCCTTATTTCTTGCGGAAGCCGTCTTGCTCTCTATTGCAGGTGCTTGTGTTGGCCTGATTTTGGGTGAAGTTTCATTTCTGGGTCTTGCGCGCATCTATCCACAGTTTCCGTTTTATCTGCCGGGCTGGGCCACGTTGGCGGCCTTAACCGTTTCATTAGTCACCGGATTGGTATTCGGCATCTTGCCGGCCAGAAAAGCGGCCAACCTTGATCCCATATCGGCACTGGCCAAACGGTGAATGTGTGTATTGGTCCGACCTGATCCGATTATCATTTCAAACCCTGAATGCTCACAAAATGCGCTCATCGCTTACCGTGCTCGGTCTGATCATCGGCATTGCATCCGTGATCGTTTTAACCTCCATCGGTAGCGGAATCCATCAATTCGTTTTAAAAGAATTCACCCAGTTCGGAAGTCATTTGATCTCGGTTACCCCCGGAAAAACAACAACCTTCGGTTTATCCGGCGCAACCATCAGCACCGTCAGGCCGCTGACGCTGGATGATGCACAAAGCTTGGGCCAACTAAGACACATTATCGCCGCCATGCCTATGGTGCAAGGTAATGCCGGCATTCAAAGCGAGCGCAAAGAGCGCCGCGCCAACGTGTTTGGGGTCAGTGCGGCCTTACCCGTGATATGGAAAGTCAACACCACCAGCGGCCGCTTTCTTAGCGGTCAGGCAGGTGACAGCAGCCGAAATCAGGCGGTGCTGGGCAGCACCTTGAGAAAAGAATTATTTGGAACGGAAAATCCTTTAGGAAAACGTATTCGAATCGGCAGTGATCGTTTTCGCGTGATCGGCGTATTAGCACCCAAAGGCCAAATGCTGGGTTTTGATTTGGACGATACGATCTTCATTCCGGCAGGCAAAGCACTGGAAATGTTCAACCGGCAAGGGTTGATGGAAATAAATTTGCTCTATGACAGCCGAAGCTCGGTTGAAGAAATGGAAGCTGCCATTAAAGCGCTGATGATACAGCGCCATGGCTTTGAAGACTTTACCATCGTCACGCAGGACCGCATGCTGAAGACACTAAACTCGGTTTTGTCCATACTCACCCTGGGTATCGGCGCGCTGGGCGGAATCTCCTTACTGGTAGGATCGGTCGGTATTTTAACCATGATGACCATTGCCGTAACCGAGCGTATCCCTGAAATCGGATTATTGAGAGCGATAGGCGCTGAACGTCGCGATATTTTCAAACTGTTTTTGACCGAAGCGCTGGCGCTCAGCCTGGCAGGCGGAATCGCAGGTATCTCTTTCGGTCTTGCGCTGGTGCAATCGATAAAAATCCTGTTTCCGGCCTTACCCATTGAATTGGCCGGATCGTATATTGCACTGGCACTGGCTGTTTCCTTGATGATAGGCATCATTGCCGGCGTCATTCCTGCGCTCAGAGCAGCAGGATTAAATCCGTTAAATGCGCTACGCGCCGAATGAAACGGGCCAACAGGGCGTTTAAATTAGGCTGTTAGAAAATCATTGCCTTTCTGAAAAAGTCTAGTGTATAAAACAAGCGGATTTAGATAGATGAATTAAGCTTCACCCACTAACCGTAAGGAGCGTTTTTATGAAGATGAGTTTGTTAAGTTCTGGCTTAGTTGCAGCATCGCTATTATTGTCAGCCTGTAGTCCTTTTACCCGGGTTGATCGGGACGACCCCAAAACACTCGCTTTGTTAGATGGCAACTGGACCGTCAGGTATGTTGCGGGCAAAGAAATTCAAGACGTCAGCCCGGAACTCAACTTCGATACAACCAAGGGAACGTTAACCGGCTCCGACGGCTGCAATCGCATCAACGGACCAATCACAATGCAGGACGGCCGACTCAAGGCCAAAGTGATCTCAACGCGGATGGCATGCACAAACGAAACCGCTCGCGCAGCTAGTCAGGAGATCAACAACCTCCTTAGCAATGGTGCCGAAGTGGTCGAGGTCGCCATGGGCAAGGGGCGTGTGTTGCTGATGAAAAACGACTCGGCCGAAATCAGGCTCATCCCCACCGAATACGCAAAATAGCCAAACCCAACAAGTAGGATAGGCAGCGCTTTTCTGCCCATCATCTGAAGTATGGCGTTAACTCCGCGTGGGCAAAAAAGCGTTGCCCAGCCTTAAAATCATAAGCCCCTTTTTGCGGACTTCTCCACCGGTGACAGGGCTTTGATTTCGCGGGAAATGTTCGAATAAAGTTCATGAGTCCATTCCGGAAGACCCAAGGTGCCAGCCTCCAGAGGATAGGTTCTGGGGTCATGCGGGGCAATCACCACTTTCATATTGTCGGTACCCACTTGCGCGGCTAGAACGAACAGTTCTTCTATCGCTTCATCGCCCATGGCCAGACAACCGATGGAGGCGGCTTTGCCATGAATAAAAATATCCGAACCCGGATTGGCGCGACCTTCCTGCCAGGCATGAAAATGATCAAACTCGTTGGGGTAATTCAATTTCATGGACAAGTGGTAATTGCTGTTGGGATTCAATCCCACGATGCGGTAAATGCCTTCCGGCACCTGTTTGTCGCCTTGGCGCAATTTGGGACCGGCCACACCGCTGGCCGCCTGGATGTTATAGTTGCGAATAAAGCGGAACTCGCCGCTATCTCTGGCCCAGAGCTCCAGTTTCTTTTCCTGTTTCAAGGCGATGAAGGCGACTTCCCGGGGTGGATAGGATACCTTGGCCTTGGCGAAATATTGGGAAAGCTTGTGCGACGCATAGGGGCCGTACGCTTGCAGCACATCCGCCACGGTTCGTTGATCGGGCATCGGCGGTGGCGGCAGGTAATACAGATTGCGATCGGCCCGCGCCTGGGGTTTGACCACTTTAGTTGCGCTTTCCTTGCTGGTGCTGACTGTCTTTACGGGCTTGTGCCCGGAGCATGCGCTGAGTAATCCTGTCAAAGCCAAGCCGGCAATGATTATGGCTGTTGATTTCATAATTTCCGCTGAAAATAAAGTGTTTACCGCCATAGTTTAGGTAAACCAGCCACTGCCCGCAAGCCTGGGACCCAGATAAAATGGGGCTTATTCAAAAAATGATGGACAACATTGATAAAATAGTTAGACTTTTAGATTCCATTCCTTGTAGGAGCGGGGCATGGCCCGCTCCTACGATACGGCAGGTTGAATCATTGCTATGGGCTGAATAGTTACGAAATACAAACAGAAAAGCCGGATTGAAACATTTGTTTTTTATTTCACTTTGAAATACGGGGTTACGTCGATCGTAAAATGAAACTTTCATTACAAGAACAATTACTTAAATCTGGTTTGGTAAGCTCGGCTCAGGCCAAAAGCGTTAAATCCGATAAACGCAAACAAACCCAGCAGCAGCGTAAAAACAACGTTGAAGTGGTTGATGAGGCCAAAGAGCTGGCTCAAAAAGCCCAAGCCGAAAAGCTGGAACGCGATCGAGAGCTTAATCAAATACGCCAGCAGCAGGAAGAGCAAAAACAGTTGGCGGCCCAGATCAAACAGATTATTGAATCAAACCGGCTGCCCACAGCGGGTGATGGCTTGGCTTATAATTTTACGGACAATAATAAAGTCAAGCGGATTTATGTCTCAACTGAAATGCGGGATCAAATTGCCGAGGGCCGACTTGCCATAGTCAAGCAGGGGCAGACTTATGAAGTGGTATCTTCCGAAGCCGCAAGAAAAATACAGTCGCGCGATGCAGCCAGCGTGATCGTTTTTAACGTCGATAAAAAGAACGCCGATACCGCCGATGATGCTTATGCGCAATACCAGATTCCGGATGATTTGATCTGGTAGTGATCGGTAACCTCTGCCCTTAGACCCGCACAGGGCGAACGCTTTTTTCTGTTATATCTACTTTATTGAGCCAATTGCGCAGCTCTGTAGCCCTTGACTTACTTAGCCTACAGCGCACCCTAAAAATCGTTTACCCAAAATTGTAACGGAAGAATGCGGGGTTGAGAGATACGATCACGGTTTTTTTCGGATTTTCACCCCACGATTGACAGGCTATGCAATGGTGGGTCATGTTATAATTAACCTATTGATAATTATGCTAATTATAGGTATTTTATGACTCAGATAGCGGCCG
>JAGXSU010000140.1 GCA_018333785.1 Methylomicrobium sp.
CTGCGCTTTGGAATAAACACCACATGGTATTTGCAATCCCACTTGCTATGACTCAAACTTTGATATTCTCTCATTTTCGATTCTCCTATCTTTTGGTCGAGATAAGAGCATCGTTGCGACCGCCTTATAGGTCAAACCTTTGAGAGTCCCCCGGCATAGCCGGGGGTTTACCAATATTAATTATTATGATAACGGCTGTTCATCTTTTCCTCGATATAACTTAGCCAGGGTTTGCCGCTGAAACTGGCTATAGGCTGTTTATGATAGGTTGGAAACAGCCCGAAGCGGCTTTCTACCCAGCCTTTAAGTACCGCACCCTGCGCGTTATTGGAATCCAGCCCCCAATCCTGAATCAGTCTGAGATAACTATTACGATAGCGCCGCCTGCCGGAGGCATCATCGCCCAACCGTTGCTCCGTTTCAAAACCAAATACGACACACATGTAATCCTGAAACAGCTGGCCGCAGTCATCCGGTGTAGTTAGTCCGGTTAATTGCTCAAATAAACCCGAAGCCGATTCGCGAGTTCCGGCAATGTGCAGCGGCTTGGGATTTTCATTAAAGAGTGTGCTGGCGATACATACTGTTGCAACACCAATCAAGTTGGTGCTGTGACAATATTCAGAAATATTACGCATCGGGACGATGGTTAACTGTTCGGGGAAAATGTGCGATCTATCATACTCTAATGCAGTAGGATGCGGTGAGGAACGAACCGCATCGTTCTCGATTGATGCGGTTCCTACCGTCACCGCATCCTACTGCCCTCTATTACTCGATCCTATTTTTCGAAACCAACGCCAGCTGTAATCGGCACATTGTTGGAAAGTGCAGCTAACAAAAATGCGTCCTGTTTGACGGCCTTATTATGTGCCGCTAGACTATCTGTACAATTTCGCGTACATGAAAATTTTAGAGAGGCCCCGATGGACGCCATAAGCTACACCACTGCACGAGCTAACCTAGCGAAAACCATGGAAAAGGTTTGTAATGACCACGATCCCGTGATTATTACCCGAAAGAGAGAAGCGCCTGTAGTAATGATTTCTTTAGAAGACTATCAGTCCATGGAAGAAACAGCATACCTGCTCCGATCCCCTGCAAATGCTCGCCATCTCCTAGAATCGATTGCGGAGCTTGAAGCTGGGAACGGTAATGAGCACGCGTTAATAGAATGAATCTTACTTTTTCCAGCAGAGCTTGGGAAAACTACCTGTTTTGGCAAAAAACCGATAAGACCATGCTTAAACGTATAAATACGTTGATTAAGGATATTCAGCGCGACCCTTTTGAAGGTATCGGTAAACCAGAGCCTTTGAAACACGGCCTATCTGGCTATTGGTCTCGACGCATTAATGATGAACATCGACTTGTCTATAAAGTTGTTGAAGACCATATCTATATCGCTCAGCTTCGCTATCACTACGAGTATTGAGAACATAACGTTTACGAGCGAATGGAGTCAGGTCTAGCGCGGTAGGATGCGGTGAGAAACGAACCGCATCGTTCTCGATTGATGCGGTTCCTACCGTCACCGCATCCTAGGACCCCAAACTTATACCCGCGAGATTTTGGATGACATCTTTCAGAGCAAACCACCTTGTTTGAATTTCGGCACCTCAAAAAATGATATTCCGCCTGTCCTATTAAATACATATTTAAACCGCTTTGTAAGAAACTGAACAGATCAATGCGACCTTTTTTATCTTTTGTTATGGCAAAAAAGAGCATAGGCCTTAATTATTTCCCTATCAAGAGACTAACTGCAGGCTAGATCAGATCATCATCGAGCTGGCAGGCTTTGAACTTAATTGAAACAAATTTCTAGCCGTGACGGAATGACCTGTTTTTGTTAGGCTGGAAGACATGACTACAAAAATAAACAACAAACCCTATTTGGTGCGCCCCCGCATTTACATAGGCGATACGATTGCGCTGGGACCCGGCAAAATCGATTTGCTGCGTTTGATCGATCAAACACACTCGATAGCAGCAGCCGCAAGAACGCTCAACATGCCCTACAAACGCGCCTGGCTATTGATTGATAGCCTGAACCTGGGCTTTGGACGGCCGGTCGTCAGTACTGCAAGCGGCGGTAAAGGCGGAGGCGGAACGGCTCTAACGCCGTTAGGTCAGGATTTAGTGGCCCGTTATACAGCGTTGGAAGAAAGCATCAACTCTGCATCCCATGAGGAAATCAAGGCGCTACTTGCATTGGCAAGTCAGCATGAACCTTTGGTTTCAGCCAAAGACGTCCACGGTTAAGTTTCAGCACCCACTGATAATGCTCTATTTGAATTGGCTTTTATTTTGCTTGGCTTTAATCGTTATGACCTTTTTGACCTAACGATGTATGAAGTGCGACAATCCACCTGTCTTTTAGGAGCCTTGCCATGCGTATTAAGCTGTTCATGTTGCTGGTTTTATATTTTTTCTATAGTTCCAGCCACGCTGCCGGCGTCAATGTCGCCGTTGCCGCCAATTTCTCCGGCCCGATGCAGAAAATCGCCTCGGCTTTTGAACAAACAACCGGTCACAAAACCGTCATTGCGTTTGGCACAGTCGGCAAGTTTTATGCGCAAATCAAAAGCGGAGCACCCTTCGATTTATTGATCTCAGCGGATCAGGAAACGCCGGAACAGTTGGAAAAAGAAAATCTAGCTGTTGCCGAAAGCCGTTTTACCTACGCGATCGGCAAACTGGTGCTCTGGAGTCCCCGCCCCGGTTTTGTCGATGACCACGGCGATATACTGAAAAAAGAATCTTTCAAACATATTGCGATCGCTAATCCCAAATTAGCCGTCTACGGTGAAGCGGCTATCGAGGCGCTGAATAATCTGGGTTTGATTGAGCGGCTGCAAGCGCGGTTCGTCACGGGAGAAAACATCACCCAAGCTTATCAATTTGTCTCGTCCGGAAATGCAGAACTGGGTTTTATCGCCTGGTCCCAAATTTATGAGGAAGGCCGTGCTATTCCCGGTTCTTATTGGCTACTGCCTCAGGATCTTTACCCCAGGCTGCGCCAAGACGCCGTATTGCTGACCCGCGGCAAAGACAATGTTGCCGCTCAAGACTTGTTGGATTTTCTTCGTAGCGATAGCGCAAAGAACATCTTACGCAGTTACGGCTATGACAATTAATTCAGGGGCCCGGTGAAACTTCAATGAAAGCGTTAAAATTATTATTATTGTCAGCTCTTTTACTCAATACTCCGACTGCCTTTGCCGATAAAATACTGATCGCAGCGGCATCCGATCTTAAATTTGCACTGGATGAAATTACCGCCGAATTCAAAAAATCCAATCCTCTCGATACGATTGAAATCGTCTATGGCTCATCGGGCAAATTTTTTACCCAGATACAGCAGAACGCCCCATACGACCTCTATTTTTCAGCCGATATCGCTTTTCCGGAAAAACTGGCAAAAGACGGTTTCGCCTCATCCGACGTCGTGACCTATGGCTATGGCCGCATTGTGCTTTGGAGCACATCCGTGGATGCCTCAAAACTGACCTTGCAAGATCTGACCGATTCTTCTTTCAGCCGCATCGCAATCGCCAATCCCCAGCATGCGCCCTACGGAAAGCGGGCTGAAGAAGCGCTTCGGTCAACCGGAATCTGGCATTTGGTAGAACCGAAACTGGTTTACGGCGAAAATATCGCTCACACAGCCCAATTCGTGCAAACCAAAAACGCACAAGCCGGCATTATTGCCTTATCGCTGGCGCTAACGCCCGAACTGGCTCAGCAAGGTGGTTATTATTTGATTCCGGACTCGCTGCATGAACCATTAGAACAAGGCTACATCATCACGAAACGCGCCTCCGATAATTTACTGGCGCAACGTTTTGTCTCTTATTTCGAAACAGCGCCGGTTCGTGCTCTGATGATCCGTTACGGTTTTACGCTGCCCCAGGAAAATGATGGTTTTGAGCGATAACGATCTTCAAGCCCTAGTTCTGACCGCCAAACTGGCCAGCCTTGTCACCGTTATTCTGTTTATCACCGGTACGCCGATTGCTTGGTGGCTGGCGCGAACGCAATCTCGCTGGAAAGGAATTCTGGGCGCGGTCGTGGCTTTACCCTTGGTGTTGCCTCCATCGGTATTGGGATTTTATTTATTGCTGGCCATGGGCCCGGATGGACCGCTGGGGCATTTCACCCAAGCTATAGGCATAGAGCCATTACCGTTCTCATTCGAGGGCCTGGTGTTAGCCTCGGTGTTCTATTCCCTGCCCTTCATGGTGCAACCGGTACAAAACGCTTTTGAGGCCATAGGCGACCGTCCTTTGGAAGTGGCGGCAACACTTCGCGCATCACCCCTCAATGCGTTTTTTACCGTGGCCTTGCCATTGGCCCTGCCCGGCTTTCTGACCGCCGGTATTTTAACTTTTGCGCATACGGTGGGCGAATTCGGCGTCGTTTTGATGATAGGCGGTAACATCCCCGGCATTACCCGCGTCGCATCGGTACAAATTTACGATCATGTAGAAGCAATGGAGTACAGCGAAGCTCATCGACTGGCTGCCATTATGCTGATTTTTTCTTTTTTGGTATTACTGGCTGTTTATGCGTGGCGCCCCGGATCAAAGAGGAAATGAGCGAGTGACACACGATAAAATCAAAGCTAGCTTCAAAGTGAATTGGCCGGGTTTTTCGTTAGCGATAGACATGGTAATACCGGGTCGGGGCGTCACCGCCTTGTTTGGCCAATCGGGTTCCGGCAAAACCACGCTGCTGCGCTGCATAGCCGGTCTGGAACGTGCAGAGCACGGTTTTTTGTCATTCAAGGGCGAAATCTGGCAAAACGGAAAAACCTGGCTGCCACCCCACAAACGTCCGTTGGGTTATGTCTTTCAGGAAGCCAGTCTGTTTCCTCATCTGACGGTATTGGGTAACCTGCACTATGGCAGAAAACGGATTTCTGAAGCGCAACAAACCAGTCTGGATCCCGTTATCGAACTGTTCGGCATCGGTCATTTACTGGACCGGAAACCTGACCGACTTTCCGGAGGTGAACGCCAGAGAGTCGGCATTGCGCGGGCGCTGGCTGTTAACCCGCAGATACTCTTAATGGATGAACCGCTGGCAGCACTGGATCTGGCCCGAAAACAGGAAATCCTGCCTTATTTGGAGCAACTTCGGGATCAATTTGACATCCCCATTATTTATGTCAGCCACTCGCCGGACGAAGTTGCCCGGCTGGCCGATTATATTGTTGCTTTGGATGGCGGAGCCATAGTTGCAGAAGGGGTTTTGACCGATTTATTAAGTCGTCTTGACTTTCCGGTCAGACTGGGTGAAGACGCAGGGGTTGTTCTGGAAGCCGAGGTTATCGAGCGCGACGAGCGCTGGCATCTGGCCAGAGTCGGGTTTCCGGGAGGCAGCTTATGGACCCGGGATAAGGGCATCCCTGTTGGACGCAAGGTGCGTGTGCGGGTTTTAGCACGCGATATCAGTGTCTCAAACGATGACAGCGACCGGTCCAGCATTCTGAATGTTCTACCCGGACGGGTTGATGCTATCGCCGATGATGAACATTCCGGCCTGGCGCTGGTCCGGGTAAAATTAGGTCAGACGCTTTTAATTGCCCGGGTTACCAAACGCTCGGCATTCTCTTTGGGTTTGACTCAGGGACAGCGGGTATGGCTGCAAATCAAGTCAGTTGCATTGCTGGAATAATCAATCCACACGTTGCTATATCTGCTCTAAACCAATTCACCAGACAAGTTAGCTGGCATCGTTGAATAAACCATCTAAACTATTATTTTTTGCGGCTTGCTTTTAGAACTGAAGTTTCCCAATAATTTTAAAAAGGACTGCCATGATGATTAGACGGCAGGAATTATTGATGGGGTCTGCGTAAACGACGGCAACTAAACAATGTAAACAATGCTCTCCAACAAGCCTGAACAACCCTATAAATGCAGGGATACTTCAGTTTAGAATATGCTTAACCGAGATAGATTTGTTGCAACGATTTGGCGTAAGACTCCGCCTTACAGATTTCAATATATTTTTGTTCGTACACACTTTTTTAAGTCATGGCTATTATTGACCCCACTCAAGCTCCAAAGCTCGAGTTTAACAAATTACGTTATCAATCCATTTATGCATCTCTTTTATTGACATTGGCCCTGGCTTTTCTTGTTGTTATCGGACAGCAACTGTTAGACCGAAACCAACACCTGCTGCACACGCATCTTGAACTTGAAACGCAGCGCCTCACCAGCAAAATCACCACTCGTGTCATTACTTATACCCAGCTGCTTCGCGGTGCCGCCGGCTTTTTTGCCGGGTCAGAATCGGTTAGCCGTAAGGAATGGCAGAACTACATAGAAAAACTCGATCTGGATCAAAACTACAAAGGCTTGCAAGGCATTGGGTTTTCCAAACTCATTCAGCCCGATCAGATGCCGGACCATATTAAAACTCTGCGAAACGAAGGATTTGCCGATTATGTGATTAAACCGGAAGGATCCAGGGACATGTACAGTAGCATCGTCTATCTGGAGCCTTTTTCAGGACGTAATTTACGCGCGTTTGGCTACGACATGTACTCTGAGCCAACCCGGCGAAAAGCGATGGATTTGGCGAGAGACACGGGTGCGACCGCAATCACCGGCAAAGTCCAATTGCTACAGGAAACCAAAATCGATGTGCAAGCCGGTGTTCTTGCCTATCATCCGGTTTATGCCAATGGTGCAGTGTTACAGACCGTTGAACAACGCCGTGCAGCGCTGAGAGGCTGGACCTACAGCCCCTACCGGATGAAAGATCTGATGGAAACCGCACTGCAAGACGAGTTGACCACTATCAGGCTGGAAATCTTCGATGAGCAATCCATGGAACCTGAAGCCTTATTGTTTGATAGCGTGGCAAAGTTGGAAAGTTTGACCGACCAATCACTCCCCAATTTATCCCCGATTGTAACCCGGGTTGAAATGGAAGGACGCCACTGGACCTTGCGCTATACCCCATTGCCCGGCTTTGCCGCCTATGCCAATTTTGCCGGGGACTGGGTGGAAATAGGCGGGTTGTCGTTCATTGCGTTATTGATGATGATGATCACCTGGGCGTTTGTTAATACGCGGCGGCGGGCGGAAAACCTGGCTATCGGATTGACTGCATCGTTGCGCAAAAGTGAAGATCAACTGCGGATAGTCATGGAATCGGCGCAAATGGCGATTTTTCTGGCGGATGCCGCAGGACATTTGACCTTTGTCAATGATTCCGCTCTTAAAACCCTGGGTTATGAACGCGGTGATTTGGAAGGTAAACTTTTGACCACACTGCTGGACGGCCGCGAATTTTCCAGAATATCCGACTATGTTGAAGCGACTTTACGCGGCGACAAGTTAATTGCCAATTGGCTCTTGAAGACAAAAACAGGCCAGCCAATTTTATACGAGTTATCGACCCAGTTATTGCCGGACCGAAGGTTGTTGGCAATAGGAAGCGACATCACGGAGCGCAAGCAAACCGAAGAGGCTCTGCGCAAAGCGTCTCTTTATGCCCAGAATCTGATCGAGGCCAGTCTCGATCCATTGGTCACCATCAGCCCGGAAGGCAAAATTACCTATGTCAATACGGCAACCGAAAATGTCACGGGGTTAAGCCGGGAAACCCTGATAGGCAGTGACTCGTGTAACTATTTCACAGACCCCAACCAGGCCCGCCAGGCTTATCAACAAGCATTTTCTGAAGGGATGGTTAGAGATTATCCGTTGGCCATTCAACATGTAAACGGCACCATCACGCACGTAATTTATAACGCGTCGGTTTACCGGGATGAAAATGATGACATCGCAGGCGTTTTTGCTGCAGCGCGCGACATTACCGAGCGTAAGCTTTATGAAGAGCAATTGTTATTAGCCCGACATGCGGCCGAACAGGCTAACACGGCTAAAAGCGAATTCCTGGCCAACATGTCGCACGAAATCAGAACCCCCATGAATGCCATTATCGGAATGTCGCAACTGGCTCTGAATACCCCTCTTAACCCCAAGCAGCACGATTATCTCGATAAAATACTTGGCTCATCCCAGCATTTGCTGGGCATTCTCAATGACATTCTGGATTTTTCCAAAATTGAAGCCAGTTGCTTATCGATTTCGCTTGAAGAGTTCGACCTGGATGACCTTTTCCATAATATGGAAAGCCTTTTCTATGGACGTGCCAAGGAAAAATCGCTGAAATTCATTCTTGAGGTGGATGACAAGGTGCCACGTCACTTAATCGGAGACGCATTACGCCTGCAACAGATTTTCGTCAATCTGATCAGCAATAGCGTTAAATTCACCGAACACGGCTTTATCCGGATGGCGGTCACTATCGAGTCAATACGGACAGACGGCACCCGACTGAAGTTTTCCATAGAAGACAGCGGCATAGGCATCAGCGAGGAACAACAGCAGCGACTGTTTCAACCTTTTGCACAGGCTGATGGCTCCATTACACGGCGTTTCGGCGGAACGGGCTTGGGCTTGGCGATTAGCCGCAAGCTTGCCCAAATGATGGGCGGCGACATACTTTGCCGGAGCGTACCCGGAAAAGGCAGTACCTTTCAGCTTGTACTGGATTTTGGCTTGACCAATCAAACTGCAGTCATTCAGAAAAGCAAGCCCAGTCAAATAATCCCGACAACAGCAAACTTAAAACACGCCGCCAAAGACCTGATCGACACCCATGTTTTACTGGTTGAAGATAACCCGTTCAATCAGCAGGTTGCCGGCGAATTTCTCAGGAATGCCGGACTCAAAGTAACAACCGCTCAGAACGGGCAAGATGCCCTTGATTTAATGGATCATAACGTTTTTGACATCATTCTGATGGACATCCAAATGCCGGTTATGGACGGCCTGCAGGCGACAAGACGGATTCGTAATGAACCCCGGTATGCTGAGCTCCCCATCATTGCCATGAGCGCCGGCGTCACACTAAAAGAACAAGAACAATGCCAACAAGTCGGCATGACCGGCTTCATTGCCAAACCGATTGATCCTTTAGAGATGATAGAAAAACTGGCAAAGGTTCTTGTGCCCCTGCCGCCGACATCGATACCTAAGACGATAGACGCTGTTTCGGGGACCGGACTAACCCGTCAGGAAGCTCTGAAATTACCGGGCTTTGATGATAATCGCTTGCATTTACTGGAAATCATGCGCGAAGACCGGGAAAAAGTGCTGGATAGCATACTGCAGTTTATCGATGATTTTAGCGGCATTGAACAGGAGCTTGACGAATGGCTTATCGCCAATGACTATCGGACCGCCTGTAACAGACTTCATGCATTGAAAGGCGTTGCTGCTAACTTAGGCGCAAACCAAGTCGCTGCGCGGGCTGAGGCATTGGAAAAAGCCCTGATACAAGGCCTGAACGGAAAAGAAGAGTTCAAACTGTTATGCGAGGCTTGGCAACTAATTGCCAACCTCCCTGTGACAGTTCGGTCGCACTCATTAATTGCAGCGGTGGGCGCCGATGTCAGTCAGGATCTTATGAGATTGCGTCACCTATTGAAGACCAACAAATTAGTACCGGCTGAGTTATTAGCCAATCTGATATCCCGCTATTCAAACCAGCAGTCAGAGACTGCCATCCGCCTGCGAAAAGCTATCAGCAGTTTTGATTATGATAAGGCCCTGCTGATCCTCGAGGAATTACAATGAACGGACAATTACCCAAACCCACCATTCTGGTGGTCGACGACCAGCCCGCCAACCTGCAAATACTCGCTGAAATTCTGCAAAATCACTATGATGTGCGTATCGCAAATAACGGCGAAAAAGCCCTGGAAATTACTCAGGGACGCGACAAACCTGATTTGATTTTACTGGATGTAATGATGCCGGTTATGGATGGCTATCAGGTATTGGCAGAACTCGGCCGCGATGAGAAAACCCGTCATATTCCGGTCATATTCGTGACCGCTCAAAACGATGTCGACAACGAAACCCGAGCATTGTCTGCCGGTGCAGTGGATTTCATTTCCAAACCCATCAATCCGCAAGTCGTCAGCGCTAGAGTCAATACACACCTGACCTTGCGGCAGCGGGAAATAGCCTACCGTCAGCTTAATGCAGAACTGGAAAGCCGAATCAAAGAACGCACCCGGCAAGTCGAAACACTCAATACCGCTCTTGAGGAACGCGCTACTCAGGCAGAAACGGCCAACGCCGCAAAAAGCCTTTTCCTGGGCAACATGAGTCATGAACTGCGCACTCCGCTGATGGCGGTCATTGGCTTCACTGACTTGCTACAACGGCAAATCGACGAACCAGCCGCATTACATAAACTCTCCAGAATACGGAAAGCGGCCGGTAACCTGTCTTCCACTATTAGCCAGATTCTTGATTTCACCCAAATCGAATCCGGCAACACTTCACGAGTGAGCCGCGATTTTAACCTTGTGACGATGATTCAAAAAATCAACGGCACTGTTGAAGAGCTTGCTGTTGCAAAAAAACTTGCCTATACCTGTTGGGTAGATCCGACCCTTCCGTCAAACCTTAGCGGTGACTCTGTCAAACTGGAACAGGTCTTGTTAAATTTGGCCTCCAATGCGGTTAAGTTTACCCGGCAAGGGGTTGTCAATCTTCGGGCAAGTCTGATTGAGGCATCAGGCGACGATATAAAAATTCGCTTTGAAATTCAGGATACCGGCATTGGGATAGACCCCTCCCTGCTGGAGCATATATTCGTTCCGTTTGAACAGGGTGACAATTCGCTTACCCGTCAATATGGCGGCTTGGGACTGGGCCTGTCAATCAACCGCAAGTTGATCGAAATGATGGGAGGTGAAATGGGCGTCGAGTCAGAAAGTGCCAAAGGCAGTACGTTCTGGATCGTCATAACGCTCAAACGAAGTCAGACACAAGCGGCAGTTGCATCCGGTTTACCGCCTCTGCAATCGCTTAAAACAAACAACACCAAGCCGCGCATATTAATGGTCGATGATGATTTCATTAATCAGGAGCTGTTAAAGTATTTACTGATGGAGGCGGGACTTCAATGCGACACCGCAAATGACGGCGAGGAAGCGGTCGGAATGGTCAAAGACACCGATTACGATCTGATTTTGATGGACATTCAGATGCCGATCATGGATGGAATTGCTGCAACATGTGCTATCCGCACACTGCCGGAAAGGCGACTGACCCCGATTATCGGGGTTTCAGCCAATGCCTTTGATGAGGTTAAGGACCGGTGCATTGAGGCAGGAATGAATGCTTTTCTCACCAAACCTGTCGTACCTGAAGTGCTTTACAGTGAATTGACCAAATGGTTGATAAACAAATGACCTGTAGTTATTGAACTGAAGCTTCCCGTTAATTTTAAAAACGGACTGCCTTTATGCTTAGGCGGCAGAAGTTATCGATTGTTTGCGTAAACGGTGGCAACCCCCTTAAATAAAGCACTGTTCGCATGAGGCGTCTTCCCGGCAGGGATTGCCGGGATCCAGAACACAAGGACGTGCTACAGTCCTTGCCATCCATGGCTTCTGGTTTCCGGCAATCCCTGCCGGAACGACGGTAACTATTAATGCAAACAACGCTCTCTAACAAGCGTGGACAACCCTAAAAAAACTGGGAAACTTCAGTTATTGAATTTTCGCCAGCCACTCTAACAACGTTTTGTAAAGTTCCTCAGGCGTGACCGGTTTAGACAAGTGAGCGTTCATGCCGGCATCAAAACAGGCCTGACGGTCTTCATTAAACGCATTTGCGGTCATCGCAATAATCGGTGTCAACGAGTACCCCGGAAGCTGCCTTATCGCACGAGTAGAATCGACTCCGCTCATCTCCGGCATCTGCATGTCCATCAGAATAAGCGCATAAGGTGCCGCACCGGCTTTCTCTATCGCAATCCGCCCGTTCTCGGCGAAGTCCAGTATGAGGCCGCTTTCTATCAGCATTTCCTCGGCTATCATCCGGTTAATTTCATCATCCTCGACGATAAGGACACGGGTTCCGGAGTAATGGCGCTTGATGAGCTCTTCCGACGAGACTATTTCCGCTTCATGTTTAAACCTGGAAGATGAATCGGTTGTTGTTTTTGCCAGACGCACTGTGAACCAGAACTGGCTGCCCTCTCCCGGCACTGACTCGACACCCACGTCGCCGCCCATCAGTTTGGCCAGGTTACGGTTAATCGCCAGGCCGAGTCCGGTCCCGCCAAATTTACGCGTAGTACTGTTATCGGCTTGCTCAAAGGCAGTAAAAAGTCGTGCTTTCTGCTCATCCGTCACACCAATACCCGTATCTTGTACCGTAAAGCGCAGCAACAGATCAGTTACACTCTCCTCAAGAATGCAGGCATCCAACGTGATGACGCCGTGTTCAGTGAACTTGACGGCATTACTCAAATAATTCACCAGCATCTGGCTGATGCGGGTCACGTCTCCTTTCAATTGAGCAGGCACCTGATTGATATTAACCGCAAAACGCAAGCCCTTGGCTCTTATCCTGTCGCCAATCAAGCTGGTTAATTTATCAATGATTTCCGTCAGGCTGAATTCTGCATTCTCCAGCGTCAGTTTGCCGGCTTCTATCTTGGATAAATCCAGTACGTCATTGATAATAGAAAGCAGGTGTTCTGAAGCATTGGCGATCTTAGCCAGCTTATCCTGCTGCTCTTCAGTCAGTTGGCCTTTTCGTTGAAGCAGATAGGTCATGCCGATAATGGCATTCATGGGCGTACGTATTTCATGGGACATGTTGGCGATGAAGCTGCTTTTAGCCTTGTTTGCAACTTCAGAATCCACAGCCCGTTGTTCCAGTTGCCGGTTCAATTCCGATATTTTTTGGGAACGTTCGGAGACTAATGCTTCCAGGCTGTAACGATACTGATCCAATTCTTGTTCAGCCAGTTTACGCTCAGTTACATCTCGGAAACTCCAAACCCTGCCGACAATGGCATCATTATGCCGTTGCGGCCTCGAATAACGTTCAAAAATCCTGCCATTTTTGAAACTTATGACATCAAAACTTTCTTCCTGTGGCTGATGGTAAAGCCGTCGTACTTTCCTGAGAAAACCATCCGGGTCAACTAACTGATCCAGGACAAAGGCTAATACACGTTCATCAGCTTGCGTTTCCATCAATGAGGGGGGAATGTTCCATAAGGTTATAAACTTTTCATTAAAACCGGTGATACGTTCACTGCAGTCGACTGTCAGAATGCCGTCTGCAGTGGATTCAAGAGTGGCTTTTAACAATGAAACAGATTGTTCAAGCGCGTCTTGTACTTTTTTACGTTCTGTGATGTCTGAAAATGACCATAAGGATTCACCCTTGTCAGCGTCCAACATGACACCCGTCAAGTCTACCCATATTGGACGGCCATCTTTACAGACAAACTCCACTTCATTGCGAAAGACATTTCCCGATTGGAGCAAAGAATAAGCTTCAACGCCGAGAGCCTCAAAAGCCGTTTCACTGGCATAGAACATTTTTGTAGACAATCCTACCAATTCATCTTTGTTGTAACCCAGCATTTTTTCGAAGGTTGGATTATTCCAGACGATCATTCGATTTTTTGCTTTCGCAATTCCAATTAATTCACTTTCCAGCATCGCTCTTTGTTCATTGAGTAATAGCTGAATCCTTTCTTCGGTCCGCTTGCGTTCAGTAATGTCTCTTAATATAACGAAAAACACCTCATTTC
>JAGXSU010000141.1 GCA_018333785.1 Methylomicrobium sp.
GACCCTATTGGTTGGTGATGCGGCATCCCCTGATTCTTGGTGGGACGGCAAACCGTTTGACCGTATTTTGGTCGATGCGCCTTGTTCGGGTTTGGGAGTGATTCGTCGGCATCCGGACATCAAGTTATTACGCAAGCCGGATGACATGGCTAAGTTGGTCGAGTTGCAGGCAAGCATACTCAACGCGATATGGCCTTTGCTGATGCCGGGTGGAGTTCTTGTTTACGCGACCTGTTCTATCCATAAACAGGAAAATGAATTCCAAATGGCAAAATTTCTAAAAGAGCATGCTGATGCCCAGGAATTTCCCATTGAAGCTTTATGGGGTATTCAAGTCAGTGTTGGCAGGCAGATTCTGACCGGAGAGTCAGGTATGGACGGTTTTTATTATGCGCGCTTACGCAAGCAGTAGGTCTCTTTCTTTGCTGTGTCTGCTGATTTTGGCGGGTATTTTTGCTGTTTCTGTCAGGCCTGTTCATGCTCAAATTCCCCGAATTGAAATCAAGGATGTGCTGATTAACCGGCAGGACGGTCATTATCAATTATCAGCCAATATTGTTTACAACTTGAGTAGCAAAGCCAGGAATGCTCTGCAAAAAGGCATTCCTCTGTATTGGGATGTGTCAGTCAAAGTGGCGCAGAGTCGAAACTGGATCTGGGATAAAACGATCTTTAGCTATTCAACGCGGCTTCGAATTCAGTACCAGGCTTTATTCAACTCCTACCGAGTGACCCGAATCGAGAATAACGAGAGCGAAAGCTATTCTAATTTGCAGGCCGCGTTGACTGATATGGGGCTCATAAAGGATTTGATGCTGGTAAAACAAAGCGAAATGGACCCGGATCAAAATTATTATGCAGGCATTAAAGTCAATTTTGACAGGGAGGCGCTGCCATTGCCGCTACGGCCTGAATCCTATGTTAATTCTCAATGGTACTTATCGAGTGATTGGATGTTATGGCCGGTAGAAAAGTGAGGTTCCCGGTCAGTGTGCTGATTTTTGTTCTTTTCGGCTTTGTTCTGCTGTCTCTGCAATTGATGAGTTCGGCGACTCAGGAGTCATCGGAGTTAAATGAACTGTATTCCTGGCTGTTGATCATCAATGCCTTGGGTTCGATCATTTTATTGGGGCTGATCAGCGTCAATACCGTTTCATTGGTCCGGCAATTAAAAAAACGCGAAGCGGGCTCAAGACTGACGACGCGGATGGTTTCTTTATTTGTGTTGCTGGCTTTGGCTCCGGCCGCCATCGTGTTTTATTTTTCCATGCAGTTTTTGCATCAAGGCATTGACAGCTGGTTCAACGTGGAAATTGATAGGGCCATGGAGGATTCGCTGGAATTAAGCCAGGTGGCGCTAGATCAGCGGATGCGCTGGTATCTCAAGCAAACCGAGCAGTTGATCGACCGGTTGAGTGATAAATCAGAGGCCGGAGTGACTCTGGAAATGGAGCATATGCGGGATTTTTCGGGGGCTTCGGAAATGACGCTTTTTTCCCGTCAAGGCCGTATTATTGCTTCCAGCAGTATCAATCCCAGTGAGATTTTGCCCAGTATACCCGATGAGCATATCTGGATGCGCTTGCGCCAGAACAGCAATTATGTCGCATTAGATCCTTCGCTTGAGGAGCAATTGCGCATACAGGTGATTGTTACGGTTAATTCTGATGATATTCAATATTTGCAGGCGCTTTATCCTGTTCCTCTGAGAATCACCGATCTAGCGGATTCTGTCGAATTTGCCTTTGTGCGTTATCAGGAAATGAATTTTCTCAGGGATTCATTGAAACTCAGCTTTTCGCTGGCGCTTTCTCTGGTTTTGTTAATGAGCTTGTCGGCAGCCATTTGGGTTGCTTTTATCAGTATCCGGGAAATTGTTCAGCCGGTTAAAGAACTGGTCAAGGGAACTCAGGCGGTCGCGCAGGGTCATTATGAGCAATGCCTACCGGTTATGGCTCAGGATGATTTGGGATTTCTGGTCGAATCCTTCAACGACATGTCGCAACGCATCGCCAGAGCTCGCGATGAAACGCGCATGGCGGGGATTGAAGTGGAAAATCAACGCGCCTATCTTGAAACTATTTTGTCCAATTTGACGGCAGGCGTTATCAGTTTCGATAGGTATTATAAAATCCGAACGGCCAATCAAGCGGCTTATCGTATTTTTCATATTCAGGTCAGCCGGTTTGTTGATCAAACCTTACTGGATCTGGCGGATGAGCATAAAGAGCTGGCTGAGCCCTTGCGGCAAATTCAGGAGCTTTTGGAACAAGCAGATGATATCTGGGAGCAGCGTATCTCTTTTCTGGGCATCAATGGCTTGCAAGAGTTGTTATGCCGTGGGACGCCCTTGTTTTCGCCTGAGGGAAGCCGGGTTGGGGCTGTTGTGGTGTTTGATGACGTGACCGATTTAATCCAGGCTCAAAAAAATGCAGCTTGGGGAGAGGTTGCCCGGCGTTTGGCGCATGAAATCAAGAATCCGTTGACGCCAATCCAGTTGTCCGCAGAGCGACTGCAGCTTAAACTGGCTGGAGAATTACAGCCAAAATCGCAGGAAATTCTGTTGCGTTCCACGCAAACGATTGTTCAGCAAGTCGAAGCCATGAAGGAAATGGTTGACGATTTCTCTCAATATGCCAGGGCTTCAAAAAAACAAACCGAAAATATTGATTTGGCTATATTGGTTCCCGAAGTATTGGCGCTTTATGCCTTGCAATCCGGAGTTAAATTTATTACTGCTTTTAACGACAATCCTCTTGTCATTAGCGCTGATCGTGTTGCAATTCGCCAGGTTTTGCATAATTTAATCAAAAATGCGCTGGAAGCGACCGGAAAGACCGGCGAGATTTATATCGGACTGAGCCGCGCGAGAAAAAATAATGCCAATTTTATCGAAATGTTGTTTCGTGATAATGGCCCCGGTATCAATGAAGATCAGGTGGACAAGGTTTTTGAGCCCTATGTGACGACTAAAGCAAAGGGCACCGGTCTTGGGCTCGCGATAGTTAAAAAAATCATTGAGGAACATGGCGGTTCGATTTGGGTCGATACCGTTTACAAAGAGGGAGCGGGGTTCGTTGTCCAGTTGCCCGCCGTTTAACGTTTTATTCTTGAGTATCCTATGAATGTACAAGCAGCACATATACTGGTGGTGGATGATGAGCCAGATATTCGCCGGTTAGTCCGGGAGATACTGGAAGATGAGGGTTATCGCGTCTGTGTCGCCGAGAATGCGGCGGAGGCGAGAGTGCTGAAAATCAATCAAAATCCGGATCTGATATTGCTCGATATCTGGATGCCCGATACCGACGGGATTACCTTGCTCAAGGAGTGGGTGAGTGAAGATCCTGTGTTGTGCCCGGTTGTTATGATGTCGGGACATGGTTCGGTTGAATCGGCAGTTGAAGCGACCCGTCTGGGTGCGTATGATTTTTTGGAAAAACCGCTGTCACTGGCTAAATTGCTATTGATTGTCGAGCGTGCTTTGGAATCCGGAAAGCAGTTGAGCGATAGAGCGTCACTGAGGCCGTTGATTCAGGACATTGAGCCGGTAGGAAAAAGCGCTGCCGTAGCGCGAACCAAAGAGCAGTTAAAGCGCTTGGGCCAGCATGATGCGCGCGTTTTGTTTCAGGGTGTTGCGGGTGTGGGTAAGGAACTTTATGCGCGCTATATGCATAACAACAGCACGCGGCGTGAAGGCGCCTTCATTGCCGTAGCGGTTGGCAGTATTTCACCGGAAAACTCAGCCATAGAGTTTTTCGGTAAAGAACAAGCCGGAAAAATTTATCCAGGACTTCTGGAACAGGCCAATGGTGGAACCTTGTTTTTGTCGGAAGTCGGCGGTATGGATAAAGATTCTCAGCAACGGCTGTTGGGTGCTCTTGAATCCAGTTCATTTCTAAGGGTAGGCGGAAGCGAACCGGTGCGTGTCGATGTGAGAGTCGTCGCATCGACAAGGACGCCGTTGGAAGAGGATGTCAAGGCCGGCCGTTTTCGTCAGGATTTGTATTACTTGCTCAACGAAGTCATGATGGAGATCGCTCCTTTACGCGAACACAGCGAAGACATACCCGGGTTATTGAATTTTTATGTCGATTATTTCAATACTCAGGAGAAGTTGCCGTTTAGAAAATTTACCATGGCGGCGCAAAACTATCTGCGAAACTACAGTTGGCCGGGCAATGTCAGGGAATTGAGAAATCTGGTGCAGCGCCTGATGATATTGGGCGTCGGTGATGATATGGATGTTGAGGAAGTCAAGTCGGCATTAGGCTCAGTGACTGAAGGGGTTATTAACAGTTCTTCAGTGCCTGAGTTTTATAACATGCCCCTCAAGGAAGCCAGAGAGCATTTTGAAAAAGCCTACCTGGAGTATCATTTTGAGAAAAGCGGCGGCAGCGTTGCCAAGTTGGCATCGATTATCGGAATGGAGCGAACGCATCTTTATCGCAAGCTGCACTCGCTCAACATCAAGTTGTGATGATCAGGGCGGGCTAAAAATAAAAGCTCTGAATAATATAAAACTTGAATAAAATGTGTTTTTTGAGTAATATTCTCGATCTTTTATTAAGCCTTAACAGATCAAACAGCGACAATGAAAACATTTAGTGCAAAGCCAGCAGAAGTTAAGCGCGATTGGTACGTAGTTGATGCAGAAGGGAAGACGCTTGGCCGCCTTGCCACTGAAATTGCACGACGTCTTCGCGGTAAACACAAACCAGAATTTACGCCACATGTCGATACCGGGGATTACATCATCGTAGTCAACGCTGAAAAAATTGGCGTTACAGGCAATAAAGAAAAAGACAAAATGTATTACCGTCATACCGGTTATGTGGGTAATATGAAATCAACCAGCTTGGGTAAGCTGAGACAAACTTTTCCTGATCGTATTATTACTACTGCCGTGCAGGGAATGTTACCCAAAAATCCACTAGGTCGTGCAATGTTCAAGAAATTGAAAGTTTACGCAGGTCCTCATCACGATCATCAGGCTCAACAGCCAAAAGTTTTAGAATTATAAGCGGGTAGATCATGGCAGCAGCACAGTATTACGGAACAGGCCGTCGTAAAAGCGCAGTAGCGCGAGTTTACGCTACATCCGGCACTGGTAAAATCACGATCAATAAACAAAGCATTGAAGAATATTTTGGCCGTAAAACCGACCAGATGATTTCGCGTCAGCCTTTAGAATGCGTGGATATGGAAAGCAAATTCGATATCAACGTGATTGTCAAAGGCGGGGGACCTTCCGGTCAAGCAGGCGCAATTCGTCACGGGTTGGCCAGGGCTCTTATGGCATACGACGAAGCTTTACGCCCATCGTTGAGAAAAGCGGGTTATGTTACTCGTGATGCGCGTGTTGTTGAACGTAAAAAAGTCGGTTTGCACAAAGCCAGAAAACGTCCACAATACTCAAAACGCTAATTGTTGTAACCGCCTGTTTATCGGGTGTGTTAAAAAGGCCGCAGTTACTGCGGCTTTTTTTTGTTCATTGATTTGTCAATTTTCAACCTAGGTCACTGTTCAGCCAAGCAACAAATCTGAAAGCCCATTGATTGGACTAAGGCTATCGCCTAACCCAATCGGCCAATGAATAATTGCCGGACAAGTAATAAAACCGTTTTCGAAGGGGGGGCGATGATCGATTGGAATAGCACTTATGCTGCGATATGGCGGCAGAGAAAAGAATATCTGAGGCCTGTCAGGCAACTGGATCCGATAGGTTTGCATGACTTATTGGGTATTGATGAGCAAAAGCGGCAATTGATCGCGAATACGGAGAAATTTCTTACGCGGCAACCGGCTAATAATGTCTTGTTATGGGGTGCGCGCGGAACGGGAAAATCTTCGTTGATCAAAGCCTTGCTTAATGCCTATCATTCGGATGGATTGCGTGTCATCGAAGTTGATAAAGAGGATCTGGTTTATTTGCCGGAGATTGTCGACGAGATTCGTGAGCAGCCTCAGCGATTTATTATTTATTGCGATGATTTGTCTTTTGAGACGGGCGAAAATCAATACAAAGCGCTGAAGAGTGTTTTGGAAGGGTCCATAGAATTACCCCCGGATAATGTTTTGCTTTATGCGACGTCAAATCGCAGGCATTTATTACCTGAGTTGATGAAAGATAATCTGGATACGAGGCTTGTGGATGGTGAAGTCCATTATTCCGATGCCGTTGAAGAGAAAATTTCATTGTCCGATCGTTTCGGATTATGGATTTCGTTTTATCCGGTTAACACCGAAACGTATCTGACGATAGTGGACAGCTATTTTGCGGCTTATCAGGGTGATCCTGAAGCGCTTCATCTCGCCGCGCTTGAATTCTCTCGTCTGCGCGCAGCTAAAAGCGGCAGGACGGCTAAACAATTTTACAATGCCATGGCGGCTGTGTTTCTGAAAGCCTGACGATGTAAACGGCAGATGGGTTCATGGAGTTTATGTCGACTAGGGTTGTCAGATGAGCTGGCAGGCTGTAGTGGTGTCCGTCATCCTCTGACAATAAAAAAGCCCGCTTTTGAGAGCGGGCTCGTTTTATAGCATTAACAGTTACCGGAAAAACTTTTTAGTATCAGTTTTTTAAGCTCGAACAGGCGCTTTACCTTTACGAGAAAAACCGATTAAACCGATCAGACCACTACCCATAAACCATACTGCGGAAGGAACCGGGACAGGCGCGCCGTCAAAAGTGACTGTAGTTGAGATGTCTTTTGAACTCCCGGAACCGTTAGGCCCGACTGACTGGGCTCTTACGCCAAATACGGAAAATGCATCTTCCAGTGAATTGCCCAAGCTTGCTATGGCGAAATTAGTGCTGGTGATAAAGCCTGTGCTAGAACCAGGGCTCCCAATTGACAGTAAATAATAATTATTTTCCGCGGTAAACAAGCCACTGCCTGTGCCATTGAAATTGTTTCCGCCTTGGTTATTTAAAGTGTTCAATCCTATTTTGGTAATATCGCTGCCGCTTATATCATTCGCGGTAATTTCATAATTCAAAGCAAATGCAATCCCACGGATGTCACCTTGATTAGAGCTGTTCTCGGCAATTTTTACATTGACGTTGAAAAAGCCGTCGGTCAAATCATCAATTGAAACGACATAATCGACAGGGTCACTTCCGTAGTGGTCAAAAGAAGTGAATAAAACCGAAGCCGCATTCGCTGTTCCTGAGGCGACCATTAAAACACCCGTAAGCAGTGTTGCGTAGCTGTAATTCTTTTTCATAGTATTTTTCCGCTTGGTTATTGAGAGATATTGTTAATTTCTTCAATGCAAAGCTGATGCCAACATCGGGGCGCTGGTTTTACTTGGCTTTTAAGCAGGAAATTCAAACCGATGTGACAGGTTTGTCAGTCATGTTGTCAGTTGTGTCATGGCTTGCTGACATGGTGTTAATGGCCAATTAAACTGAGCCAAAAATGGCCATTAATTTTGAGCCACTTTTTCAGACTTTCATTTTAAAAATAAATCTGAGACAGTCCCCGAATTTTTTCCGGGAGTGACATGAAGGAGTGGCTTGTGATTCATAAGATCAAATCGTTATACGATAACGGCAACGGCTTAACAGAGCGTAAGATTGCTAAAGAATTGGGACTATCCCGCAATACCGTCAGCAAGTATTTAAAAATGCCTGAACCC
>JAGXSU010000142.1 GCA_018333785.1 Methylomicrobium sp.
TGAAGCGCAAGCCGAAGGCATCCACCGGTTTGGGCGGGGAGGCATATTGCCAGAGGAATATCCAGCGCAGGAAGGCGGCGTTCCCCGTGATGCGCAACAACTGAAGCGTGAGCGCGTGCGCCTGCTCGGGGTCGAGGCGGAAGAGCAGCGGACGGAGGAGCGGGTACACTAGCGCGCCTTGTTGGTTTGCATTGTGATGTTGAAGCTGTGCCTGTTTTTCATAAAACCTCGTGCGCGGATTCTATCACGCGCAACACCCAGGGCAGTTGACGTGTGCCCTGCCGGTCGCGCTCCCATGTTGCCGCGCGGGGATTAACCCCCGCGCTACCCCTGCGAAGTCCAGCCATAGGCTGGACTTAAGCCGCCGAAGGCGGCTTCGTAAAAATAGCCCGACGGTTTAACATCGGTTGGCGATGGCTTCATCAATAATTGCGCGTAGATTAACGCCTTCTTCTCCCCTTTGTGACCTTCGTGTTTAACGCTCTTTGAATCCTCATCCCCACCCGCGCAGGGACCTTCAACTCGTGTTCCCACGCCAGTATCAGGCAGAGAGTTTTTTTTCAAACAGCTCGTATTCTTTTTCCTTCCCCTCCACCTTTGACCAGCGTTTGATTTCCTTCAAATCCACAGATTGACTTTTCGCAACCAAGACAGCCTGCTCCAAACCCTGCAAGTCGTTCCAGAAGTAGAAGGCGCACAGCCTGTCTTTGACGCAATCTGTTACGGACAATATTTTCAACGTCCCTGTTGACAGCGCGAACTCGCTGACCTCCGCCACGGGTTCTTCGCCCACCGAAAGCGGACCATCGGGGAACTCTACGAAGTAATCTGTTTCAGAGTGGATGAAATAACGTCCTTTTTCCTGAAACTCCAAACTTTCCATCACTGCTTTGATTCTGCTGCGTCTTGCAAAGCCCGCATTGATCAGATCCAAATCTTTTGATACATATTTATCCCTGCTGTAAAACGAGACTGCGCTGCCGCCAGAAAGCACTACATGGATGCCCTCCGCTTGCAATGCGTCTTGAATGTATGCCGCCAGTTCCGCCTGGCTCATGGACTTGATGCGTTTCATAGTTCCTTCCCCTTTGACCGTGGTCTGCGCCTGTTCATCAGCAGGGATTCCCGATCGGCGGCGGGATAGAATAAAAGCGCCTTCTCCAAAAGGGACTTCAATTCTGCCAGAAATGGGTAGCGCGGATTGAAGACATACGGACGCGTCCGTCCCACTGCGCGGCTGACCAGCACCCCGCCTGCCTCCAGTTTATCCAGTTGATTTTGAATGGATTTCAGGTCGGTTTCAAAGAAACGCGCGATCTCCCGTGCATAGCCCTCTTCACGCGCGAAGATATAGATCAGAACCCGTTCTGCGTTTTTTGAGCCAAGCAATACTTCGATCATGGGAATGCCTTTCAGTATCGACGGATAAAAGCCGTCGTATGACGTATATTTTCCGTCATTCTACCATGAATCGAATTCACCACAAAGTGTCACGAAGGTACACACGTGTGCTTGCGCACAGTGCAAGCAAAGGTTTTCCTTCGTGCTCCCTTGTGACACTTCGTGGTCCAATGCCTTTCGTAATTTCGCCACCACCCGCGCAGGGACCTGCAACTCGCGAAGTCCCACACCCGCACCATGCTTCGACACTCCTTCCAGTCGCAGCACAAGCCCGCCAGCCCATCTTCCTCAATTGACGTGTGACGTACGCATCCCGCTCCATGTTAATCAAAGGGGGAACAATTTGGCTTTATAATGTAGCGAATATGACAAAAATCTACTTTGACACTTGCTGTATCAACCGACCGTTTGACGATCAAACACAGGTGCGTGTCCGTCTTGAGGCGGAAGCGGTGTTGGGTATTCTGAGCCGGGTTGAAAGCGGCGAGTGGGAGTGGATTGGCAGTGAAGTGTTAATGGATGAAATCGAACAAATGCCCGACATGCAAAGGTTGAGCCGCGTAAAGTTGCTTTCAAGTTTTGCTCAGGAAATCGTTGATATTAATGAAAAGGAAGTTGAACGGGCAAGGGAACTGCAGAAGGAAGGCTTTCAAGTATTTGATGCTTTGCATATTGCCTGCGCGGAAAGCGCAAAAGCGGACGTGTTTTTATCAACCGATGACCGCCTGCTGAAACAGGCACAACGAGTTTCGAAGAGTCTGCATGTCAGAGTGGAAAACCCGCTGACATGGGTAGAGGAGATGATGGAATGAATGCACAAATGATGTCCCTTGAACAGATCCGCATTGCTGGCATGGAAGCGCTGGCGCGCGAACTTGGCATTGTTGGCATGGTGCGCTTTTTACAGCAATTCGAAACGGGACATGGCGATTACTCCAAAGACCGCCGCAAATGGCTGGATGATCAGGAGTTGGATGCCGTCGTCAAGCGGATTCGGGAAAAACGAAAAGACTACAAAAAGTCAAAATAAGAATCAACAGCGCGCCGAATCACGGGCGCGTTGTTTTTTTAGTACCGAGACAAACTGCGCGTAGATTAACGCCCGCTGCCCTTCCCCTTCGTGCTCCTTTGTGACACTTCGTGGTCCAACGCCTTTTGTACCCTCGCCCCCACCTGCGCTGGGACCTTCAACTCACGAAGTCCCACACCCGCACCACCCGCCAACCCATCTTCCGCAATTGACGTGTTTGGAATCTATTTTCTAAACACAGAACAAATGGTATATTATTGGCATGAAGACCTCAGCAATCGATTTGTTTTGTGGAATTGGCGGACTTTCATATGGTCTAAAAAAGGCAGGTATATCCGTCGATGCTGGTATAGATCTGGATGAAACTTGTCAATACGCTTATGAACAAAATGTAAAAGCAGATTTTATTGCAAAGGATATTTCCAAAGTTCGGGGAGTAGAAATAAGAAAATCGTACTGGTCGAACAAAGATGAAGTAAAGATATTAGCTGGCTGCGCGCCTTGCCAACCTTTTTCTACTCACTCCAATAAAATCAAGACAGATAAACGAACAAAAAAATGGCGTTTGATAGCCGAATTCCAAAGGCTTATCGAAGAAACCAATCCAGATATAGTAACAATGGAAAACGTTCCTAATCTGGCAAACCAAAAAATATTTATGGATTTTGTAAAATTTCTCGAAAAGAAGAAATATTCTGTTTCTTATTCGAATGTTTATTGCCCTGATTATGGAATTCCACAAAAGCGAAGAAGATTGGTTCTTCTCGCGTCTAAATTCGGTGAAATCAATCTAATACCCAAAACTCACTCAGAAGAAAATTACGTTACGTTAAAACAAGCGATAGGAAATCTTCCACCAGTAGAAGCGGGTGAAGTTTGCGAGACCGATCCATTACATTGGACAACAAAACTTTCAGAAATAAACTTGAAGCGAATGAAAGCGTCTAAACCTAATGGTACATGGCTCGACTGGAACGATGATTTGAAACTGGCTTGTCATGTAAAATCTACTGGAAGTTCCTACAAATCCGTATATGGCAGAATGTCTTGGAATGAGCCGTCTTCGACCATAACTACACAGTTTTACAATTTTGGAACTGGGAGATTTGGGCATCCAGAACAAAATAGGGCATTGACCATTCGAGAAGCCGCTATTTTACAGACCTTCCCTAAAAGCTATAAATTATATAAATCTAAAAAAGAAGTTTTTATCAAGCGGCTTGGTATTCATATTGGAAACGCCGTGCCAGTTGAATTGGGCGTTGTAATTGGAAAATCCATCAAACGACATATTGAGGGACATCATGGCAAAACAAAACGAGCAGTTCATATTTGAAATTTCCTTGAGTGTTCTAAACCACTTAGGAAGAAATTTATATCGTAGTTTTATGACTGTGCTTGGCGAAGCTATTTCTAATGCTTGGGATGCCGATGCAGAAAACGTGTGGATTTATATTGACAAGGAAGATAATACTCTTATTGTCAAGGATGATGGGATAGGAATGACCGCAGAAGATTTTCAGGATAAATTTCTGAAGATCGGTTACTCGAAAAGAAAAGATGGTTCGAAATCTAAAGGCAAGAAAAGACCTTTTATCGGCAGAAAAGGCATAGGCAAAATTGCACTTTTATCTTGCGCCCAAAGAATTCATATTTTTACAAGGAAATCGGCTAGTGACAGTTATGTAGGCGGGATTATTGATAATTCTGGTTTAGACGAAGCAATCAAAAGTGATCTAACGCCTGATCAGTATCCACTCGACAAAGTAGAAGAAGCGATTTTTCAGGAGTACAAGAAGGGGCACAAACATGGGACAATTATTTACTTCGAAAACATTAGCGAAGGCGTCAAGAACAGTATTGAATACTTAAGAAAACTGATCGCACTTTATTTTAGGTTTTCATTGGTAGACAAAAGCTTCAACATTTTTGTAGAAGACAAACCCATTACTATCGAGGATCTTAATGATTTGGCACAAAGAACAGAGTTTCTTTGGAAAATCAATGAACTTGATGATCCTTATGTCACCCAAAAACTTGTACCTCCGTCTTTGAAAGAGAGTAAATCATTACCAGTTGCCGGTACTCCAAAAGGATTTATTGCATCAGTCAACAAGCCTACTAATCTAAAAGTTTTTACAACCGAAGAAAGAATAGGGGTTGATCTCTTTGTAAATGGGAGACTAAGAGAGAAGGATGTACTAAGGCACATCCCAACTGCAAGGGTATATGAAAGCTATTTGTACGGTCAAATCCATTTTAATGAATTAGATGACGAAGTGGACAGGTTTACCAGTAGTCGAGAGGGAGTTTTAGCAGATGACCCAAAATTTAGATGGCTTTTGACAACTTTGCAAAAAGAAATTCTTCCTCGAATTGCAGAAGATTGGGATAAATGGAGACTTAAAAACAAGAAAAAAGGGGATGACGAGAATACTCGGCTGACCCCAAGAGAACGGACATCCATTGATTTATTCAATGTAGTCTCAGAAGATTTTTCTTTATCAAACGAGTCTGCCCAAAAGAAGAAAATTGATAGTTGGGTGGATGAACTGGCAGAAGATGCCAAGTTTAACTTTTCGTCTTATGCGGAATGTTTTATTTCCGAGAATTTATTAAGAAAGTTCATTCGAGAAAAAAACCTTTCTGCGGAAAGAGTACAAGGGATTATTGACGATCTTCGAAGACGTGAAAATGATAATAAAATCGCAGGAAATATCAATATTGATATTAGACAAAATAACGACGACTTAAGTTATCTTGATATGGCTGGTTTATCGCGAGTAGTTGATCCTCAAAGAGGAGGCTCAACAAATACAATAAATACAGACGCTAAGGAATATAGACCAATAAGAGATGCGCTTGCTCACACAGCTTTACTTACCCAAGATGCGAAAACCAAACTCACAGCAGTGTATTTGAATATCAAAGCAAGACTCCGTACTTTGTTATCGAATCCCTGATAATGTTTTTATTGAAAGCAAGAAGAAGATGGCAAGCAATAGACCTGTCCCATCATCCGGTGCAGCTTTAGCAAGAATGAAGGCTACAAAACCAAGAGACACTGAGCCTGAGAAAGCCCTTCGTTCAAAATTACATAAAAGAGGTCTGCGCTATCGTGTTGACGTTAGACCTATTGAAAGTTTGAATAGGAGAGCTGATATTGTGTTTCGGGCTGCAAAAGTTGCGGTGTTTGTCGATGGATGCTTCTGGCATGGTTGCCCAATTCACGGAACGCAAGCCAAGGCTAACGCAGAGTTCTGGAAAAATAAAATAAATCGCAATCAAGAACGCGACGCAGAGACAAATCAGCTACTGAAAAAAGCAGGGTGGAAAGTTATTCGAGTTTGGGAGCATGAAAACCCCGAAAATGCTAGCGCGAAAATCCAAAAGATCATTCTAAAGCGATTACACTCAGCGAAATAAATTATTATTCAAAAACTTCACTGCGATGGAAGTCTAGATACTCTTTGTTTTCGGAGAAAATTTTTCGTAGCGTTAAATCATCACTAACATCAAATACTTTACAGGCAAATGGGCTCAGCCTTTGCGAAACCAAAACCTTCCCATCATTCTTGAAAGAGATATAACCTCTATCGAAAAGAAAATCATAATCAGGAATCAATAAAATCCCGTTATATGGTGTCAATCGTTCGTTATTGTTGCTGTCTCTCCACGGTTTGATGTGTGATGCTCGCAGTAAACTTACGTTTTGCAACCCAGTTACAGAACAACTCCCCCAAAGCCGAATTACATTCCTTCTGAAATTGCCTTGTCCAAGCCTGCTTTTTACAACTTGCTCCTGCTCGGTTATTTCTAACGTCTTATATTCGGCGGCGTGTTCGCGCACTTCTTTGAAAACATCCACATCTTCGTAAGATAAGGCGTTGATTTTGAAAACAAATTCGCTGGGCTTGTCTTTGCTCAACTGAAAATCTGTAAGTGTTATCTTGCCAAAATAAACAAATGGTGTGTGATGAACTTCTCTGTAAAAAAGATGTATCTCATCCCCATTTTGGCTTGCTTCTACAACTCTATTGTCCGAACTATGTTTTTCCTCCCCCTCCCAGAAAAGCATATTTCCATCGATGTAATCGTTGTATTGCGTTAATGCTTCTTGTTTGTCTTTGGTCACGAAGAAAACAATGTAATTCGTCCCCGCAGGAGTAACGACACCTTTGGAAATGGCATGGAAACTTTGATACCCCCATAACTTTGCCAAGAATGGGCGCTCGTAAATTTCTCCGAACTTAATTGAATTGAAATTTACAGGCATATATATCCAAATTCCACTTCACAAATTTTGTTCGTTCTTTTCAGACATCAACGCCTTCATCAACCCTTTGCCTTTGTACTTCCCGCGTAGACCACGAATATACTCGCGTGTTATCGGGGTAAGGATGATTTTCTTTGTGACAGCGTCCACTTCAACGTGAAGATAAGTTCCATCCGTAATACCCAACTGCTTACGAATTTTGGATGGAATACGTATCTGTCCCTTTGAGTTAGCAATAGTTTCCATTTTGATTCTTTCAAAACTTGAAAGAATTTTACCATTCACCTTCAACCTGCGACTTTCGACCTTCAACCTTCACCCTCCAAACCTTCAACCTGCAACTTTCATCATTCATAATTCATCCTTCATCCCCTCGATACGGTTGCACCACTCAGGGCAAGCCTTTATACTTCCCCCATGTCTTCCACACTTCCCGTCCTCCGTGCCCGCCGCGAACGCAGGCTGGATAAGCAAAAGCAAAGTGAAAACCGCGCGCGCGGATTCATTCTCAGCGGGGGAATCGTCCTTTCGATTCTGCTCGGCATCGGCATTTTGCTTGGCGCATTCGGCTACGCCGACGTCACTCGCGGACTGCCCTCCACCGAAATCCTGTCGCGCCTGCTCAATCCGCCCGACGGTTTGCTGCTGCAACCTACGCGCATCTACGACCGCACAGGCACGCACCTGCTCGCAACCTTTGCCCCCGAAGACGCCCCGCGCCGCTACATCCCCGTCAGCGACCAGAACCCGCAGCATATCCCCGCAACCCTCGTCAACGCCGTCATCGCCGCCGCCGACCCGCACTTCTGGGATCATTCGGGCTTTACCCTGAATCAAGTTACGAGTTACGAGTTACACGCCACGCTTGCACAGCGTCTCGTTTTTGATTTGCTCCTTTTCGCCGAACCGCCCGACCTCCGCCGCGCCATCCGCGAACGGATTCTCGCCGCACAGGTCACCGCGCAATTCGGGCGCACACAGGTCATCGAGTGGTATCTCAACAGCGCCAACTTTGGAAGTCACGCCTACGGGGTCGAAGCCGCCGCGCAGTTGTACTTCGGCAAACCCGCCAGCGACCTGACCCTCGCCGAATCCGCCATCCTTGCCGCCGTCAGCCAATCGCCCGCGCTCAATCCGCTCGACGCCCCGCAAGTCGCCATTCAACGCGGACGCGAACTGCTGTATGTGATGAACGACCTCGGACTCGCTCCCACCTCCGAAGTGGAATCCGCGCTCTTGGCGACTCCCACCTTCCAAACAACGCCGCAGACTCCGCCCGTGGTTGCTCCTGCCTTTGTCAACCTCGTCCTCGCCCAATTGGATTCCTCCATCCCGCGTGAACGCATCGAACGCGGCGGCATCGTCATCATCACCACATTGAGTTACGACCTGCAAACCCAAGCCGCCTGCGCAACCGAAGTCTACGCCGCGCGTTTGGCAGGGACTCCCGACCCCGCAATAGACTGCGACTCGGCGCGGCTGTTACCGTCCCTGCCGCCTGCGGTGGTATTTGAAGATTCGTCTGCCAGCGCCATGATCCTCGACCCGCAGACAGGTCAGGTCCTGGCGTATGTCGGAGAAACCATCAGCGGCGCAGAAACTCCACTGGTCAGCGCACACAAGCCCGGGTCGAGTCTCGATGCGTTTGTCTATTTGACGGGATTCACCAGGGGCTTGAGTCCCGCCTCGCTGACGTGGGACATCCCCCAAGAGTCGAACATCCAAAACTTTGACGGCATCTTCCATGGACCCGTCCGCTTGCGAATCGCATTGGCAAACGATTATCAAGCGCCAGTCGAGACGTTGAAAGCGCAAGTCGGCATCGAGAACGTGCGGCAGGTGGAGTCGTCGTTTGGCATCGAGTTGGATTCAGACCCTTCGACAGGCTCAGGGCAAGTGACCATGCTCGACCTCGCGGGCGCGTATGGCGTGTTCGCTACTCAGGGGGTGTATTTTGGCAGGGACGTGAACGGCGAATTTATGCCTGTCTCGCTGTTGCGCGTTGAGTCGGCAGACCGTGCCGTGCTGTTGGATTGGTCGCTGCCGCAGGCGCGCAATGTCGTCACGCCCGCGATGGCATACGTGATGACGCATGTGCTCAGCGACGAACCCGCGCGCTGGGAAACGTGGGGCAGGCAAAATCCGCTTGAAGTAGGCAGACCTGCTGGCGTAAAAGTCGGGCAGACGTTTGAGGGAAGCGATGCGTGGGTGGTGGGGTACACGCCTTCACATGTGGTTGTAACTTGGACTGGAGTTCGCGGCGACTTAGAATCTTCCCCCCTTCAGGGGGGACCGAGGGGGGTTCTTACTCCCCGCTTCCCCGCCGCGTTGTGGAATGCTTTGATGCAAACCGCTTCCGCGAACCTCCCGCCCGACGGCTGGACTCTTCCGCAAGGCGTGGCGGTGATGACGGTCTGCGACCCATCGGGCTTGCTGCCGACAAGAGAATGCCCGAATTTGGTGACGGAAGTCTTCCTGACAGGCAGTGAACCGACGCAAGCGGATACCTTGTTCCGCGAGTTTTCGATCAACCGCGAGACGGGCTTGCTGGCGACGGTGTTCACTCCGCCCGAATTGATCGACAACCGCGTGTATATGCTGATCCCTGAAAATGCGCGTGCCTGGGCGCAAAGCGAAGGCTTGCCGATTCCGCCCAACGCATACGACGCCATCCAGCCGCCGCAGTTGAATCCGAATGTCAATATTTCTTCCCCGCAACTCTTCGCGGACGTGAACGGCGTGGTCAGAATCATCGGCACCGCATCGGGGGATGACTTTCTTTATTATCGTGTGCAGGTTGGCAGGGGCTTGAATCCGCAAGAATGGATTCAATTGGGAAGCGATTCGTTCGAGCGAGTGGAGAACGGTCTGCTGGCGGAGTGGGATACGGCGGGGTTGAGCGGGTTGTATGCCGTGCAGTTGGTTGTCGTACGAAATGACCAAGTCATTGAAACGGCGGTGATTCAAGTAACGATCAGCGATTAACCATTGACCGCAGAGGCGCGGAGGTCGCAGAGTTTATTTTTTCTCCGCGCTCTCGGCGTCTCTGCGGTTTATTTTCATTCTCGAACAAAAACGGCAATCAGCGCTAATGCCAACTGCCGTTACTGGTCACTGAATACTGATCACTGGCAACTACCTCGCCAGCACCTTCGCCATGTGGAAGTATTCCATATTCACCTTGCGCTTGTTCGAGATCACATCCACCAGCGGAATAAAATCCACGCCCTTGCCTTTCAATCCAGTCATCACGCCGTGCGTTCCCTCCACCAGCGCCTCCACGGCTTTGACTCCCATGCGCGAAGCCAGCAGGCGGTCGTATGCCGTCGGCGACCCCCCGCGCTGAATGTGACCGAGGATCGTCATGCGCGTCTTGAACCCGACATCCAGCCCGTCGATCATCTGCGCCAGTTCCGTCGTGTGGATCGGCGACCCCTCCGCGTTGATGATGATCGCATGCGTCTTGCCGCGTTTGTAGGCTTCCTCGATGGTCTTTGCCACCTCGTCCACGGTGACAGGCACTTCGG
>JAGXSU010000143.1 GCA_018333785.1 Methylomicrobium sp.
TAGATTACGGTCTTTATGCTCTGTTCAATGGTAAAGGAACATTTTCTACCGTAGGTTCTGAAACTGCCTTCACATTTACAGATGCTATCTTCGATTTGTATTACGATGCTGATGTAGATACTGCTTACAATGCACCTTTAACAGCCAGTTTTACCGACCCTACTAAGCAATGGTCTACAATTAATGACGCAGATGATCTGAAAATAGCTACCGGTAGTCTGGTAGTAGGAACGGGTGAAGTTGATAGTTCCTGCGTAGGTTTAAATTGCGGTAGTTTCGGAACAACTTTATCCTTTGAGCTTGTTAATCCTGACGGTCCTAAATTCTTTACGGCACCTAACCCTTTCTACGATCTGACTTTGAATGCTGGACAGTTTAACGCTTTCCCTGTAGTGGCAGGCACAACAACAACAATCAATGGTTCAATGGATGTTGTTTTCCAAAACAGTGTTCCAGAGCCCGCTACTGTTGCCCTGATGGGTCTAGGTTTACTCGGTTTAGGCTTGCGTCGTCGCAAAGCTTAATATTGAGCTGAAATTAAAGAAAACCCTCAAGGATCACTCTTTGAGGGTTTTTTTTCGCTTAAATAAATTACTTTAAAAGCATAAAAATTCTTTTTAATCATTTTTTAATTTGCGTTTAATAAAACCTTAATGGTTTGTGAATAAAGTCACACTTTGTCAGCTAATTATAATGTCCAGGCAGAGAGGTGGTTATGCAAGAGGGAGTAAGATTTGCGGAGCAAGAGGATGATTTGCGTGCTTGCTTTAAGCTTAGGTACCGTGTGTACGTGGAAAACATGGGGAGACTTTCGGATAAAAGCGATCACATCAACAAGGAGTTGTATGATGAGTTTGATGATAGAGCCAGAGTTCTGATCGCCGTTAAAAAGGGTAAGACTATAGGTACGCTGAGATTGTGCTGGGGAGGGGATGCACCTTTTGCCGGTTCGATGCTATCGGATTACCGGCTCATTCCATTTCTCAAGCAGATTCAGAAGGAAAAAATTTGTATTGTCGAAAGACTCATGATCGATCCTGATTGCCGAGGGTCGTCTCTGGTCGTTCGTATGTACAAAGAAGTGATGCATTTCGTGCTTCAGCATAAAGCTGAAGTGGTATTGCTCAATTGTGAATTGCATAATTTAAATGCCTATCTAAAACTGGGCTTTAGGGCTTTTGGTGATGTTTACGACTATCCGAGCATAGGACCTGTTGTTCCGATGGCTTTAATCGTTGGGGATTATGATCATCTCGTATCAGTTGGTTCCCCTGTTGCCTATTTGATTTCAAGCCGGGACGTTCAATATTGCTGCAAAACAGCAGAAATCAAGAAAGTCGTGTTAAATGAAACACCTCTCTCAGCCGATAATGCTCTACCCATTATTCAAAAACTCAAAAATTTAAATAAAGCCAGAAAATCTTTGGTTAATAACAGAACGTTTCAATTCTCTGAGCGTTTACAGCTTAGATTGAGTGCTTAATATTTTTTTGGATATTTTTTTTAAATAAAAGCAGAAATGTGATTGAGTCTGTAAAAATAATACCTGAGTCTATTAGACTATTCCTTGTATCTGAAAGCAATAATTTAGTCCCAGACTAACTAAATGGTGAATTCAATGGAAGATGGCGTTAGATTTGCAGAAACCGAAGAGGAATTAAGGGCTTCCTACCAGCTGCGTTACAAAGTTTACGTAGAATGTATGGGGCGGCTTAAAGATAAAAGTAATCACGAGCTGAAAGAGTTGCGTGATGAATACGATAAAAACGCCAGAGCAGTTGTTGCTATCAAAGACGGTCAGCCTATAGGAACGTTAAGGCTTTTTTGGGGCGGCGACGCGCCTTTTACAGATTCGTTGAAAGAAGCCTACAGCCTGAATTCATTTCTCGATATACTTCAAGAAAAAGACATTTGCATCGTAGAGCGCTTGATGGTTGATGAAAAGCATCGAGGTTCATCCACCACGCTAAGGATGTACAAGGAGGTCATGCACTTTGTGCTCGACAAAAAAGCTGAAGCAGTTTTTTTGGATTGTGAACCCCATCATCTTAACTCATATCTAAAACTGGGTTTTCGCCCTTTTACACATACCTATTCTTATCCCGGTATTGGCTTGGTTATCCCTATGGTGCTGATTGCTGGCGATTACGAGCACTTTAAATTAGTCGGTTCACCTTTTGGGATGTTGACTCGAGAAGACGATCTGGTCCATTGTCGACACACTGAACAGTTGCTGCATATTACAGAGCAAAGAACCAATATTCTCAGCCAAGCATCAAGCAACCAGGCTGAGTTTTTAAAAAACATTTATGATCAAACGGATTTGTTAATCAGTGATAAGCCAAAAATATTTGATGAATTAACCGAGGATGAGTTACGGCGTGTAATTGAGAGGAGTCATATTATCGATTGTATGCCGGGCGACCATATCATTGAGAAAAATAATGCCGCTAAAACGCTATTCGTATTACTCTCTGGTGTTGTTGAGGTAAGAAGAAATGGTCAGTTGCTGGCAATAATTACACCGGGTGAAGTGATTGGTGAAATTGCTTATTTTCTGAACATTCCTCGTTCTGCCAATGTTACCGCCGCCACCGAAAATGTCAGATTGCTTAGTCTTGATGAACCTTCTATGACCCGGCTGCTTAAATATGAAAGTGCTTTGGCGAATAAAGTCCTTATGAACATGTGTCGCAGTTTGTGTTCAAGAGTCATCAGTGGCGTTGAAATATCAGATTTAAGATGAATTATCCGCTAATCATCCTTGATTTAGCGTAATAAACCCCGTTTATCTTTTATTTTCTTTTGAGTTCATTCAGCAGGCCTACTGCCGATTCTTTAGTTGTGAACTTATCCTGTATAGAAACAATTTTTTCTAATATTTCAATTGCGGTATTTGTATTGCCGTTGGCTTCATAAGCTTTGGCAAGATGAAATTGAATGTCATAGGCAGTTGGAGCTAACTCCGCTGCTTTCTTTAAAGTCTCCAACGCTTCTTTATTTTGGCCTTGTTTAAGTAGAGAGGTTCCATAAGTGTCAGCTATAGCGGCTGAGTTGGGTGATTTGCTGTAGGCTTGTTTGGCATAATCAAGCGATTTCGGGTCGTTTTGATCTTGATAAAGCATGGCTAGATTGTTAAGTACAATTGCATTATCCGGTTTTTCTTTCAGGATAAATTGATAGTGGGACTCCGCTTTAGGGTAGTTTTTTTGGACATGGAATAAACTGGCTAATTTGAAGTGTGCATCGAGGTCTTGGTTATTCTTGTCAAGATAAGTTTCCAACATATTGATTGCTTCGTCAGTTTTTCCTTGTGTAGAAAGCAAGCTGACAATGTTGTTTAACAGCTTTGGGGTGGGTTGGATTTTGTAAGCTTGTTGATTGATATCCAGTGCTTTTTCGAGTTCATTTTGGGCAAGATATACATCGGCTTTTAGCATTTTACCTACGGCCAATTTCGGAAATTGCGCTTCAATGTAGTTAGCTTGATTCAAAGCTTCTTCGTAATTTTTGGTTTTGATCAGAAAAGCAGTTTTAAGTGTTAATGCGGGGCCGTTATTAGGATCAATTTTCAAAGCCTGATTGATTAAATCAAGTGCTGCTTTTTGTTTATCCTCCTGTCCCCCAGTTAGTTGGGCGAGAAAAAGACGATGGTCTATATCTTTATCATCCTGGTTAATAATTTTTAAAAGTGTTTGTTCACCTTCTTGCTGTTTTTTATTAAGAATTTGAGCTTTTGCGAGTAAAGAAAGTGACTGCTTGTCATTCGGGTAGTTTTTCGCCAGGTTTTGAGTAAGGGTGAGAGCTTTTTCAGGCTGTTTTTTTAGTAAATAAAATTTTAACAAGTTCTCAGTAACCTGGGCCTCAAGGTTTTTATCTCCCTTCACTTGATTAAGCGCAGTCGATAAAGCGTTTTCTACTTCTTGATCATTTTTTTGTTTATAAGCGATATCTGCTTTTAAAAAATAAGCTTTGATTAGCTTTGGATTTAGCGCTAAGGCTTTGTCTGCAGCGTCTCCGGCCGATTTAAAGTCATTGGTTTCTAAACTGACGGTTGCTAGACCTAAAAGAGCGATCTGACTGTTCGGGTTTAACTTAAGTGCTTGTTCATAGCTTTTCACCGCTCCCTGGGGATTCTTTTTCAAGGTTTGCAAGAGAGCTTGTAAGCTGTGATATTCTGATTCTTCGGGGTATTGCTTAAGCAAGGCTTTGACTTTTTCCTCGGCCTTATCGAGTTTGTTCTGTTTAACAAGTTCAAGTACACTTTGATAGCTTTCTTTTTTTTCGTCCACTTCAGATGATTGGAATGATTCTAGGATTGAAAATCCTTGGTCTGTTTCGGTGTTAACCTGAGGTTTGTCAAATAAATCATCACTCTTAATGTCAAAGTTTGCCGCTTGGCTCGTTGATAAAATGGACAGGAATGTCAGGGTAACAGCTAAAGTGGACGGGTATTTTTTAATTATTGGTTTCATTTGATTTCTCATGGATAAAAACTAAATTGTAAGTTATGAAGGTATTTACGAAAGGCCAGTTTTCTGGATTTAATAGCATGGAAGTGAGGTATTAATAAAATGATCACAAAAATAGCTGCCTCAATGTTTGTTTTCTATTTATATTGAACCCTATCACTATGTGGTTGTGGTGAGCAATAGTAATAATATTTGTAGTGTCGGCTTTTTTCTCTAGATTCTTACTTGGTTGAATCCGCGATGATTTAAAAGAATCGAATTTGGAGTATGAAAAGCACTTGCTATTTTATTGTGTTTTATCTTTTGTATTGATTGCATATTCATATATGTCGATGAAAATTATATTGAATAAGTATAGTCATTGATTTTATTGCTAACAGGGTTCAGCACCGTTACTTTTATCTACTATTTGCTATTTCAAGAGGTTTCAAAATGGCACTCGGCCAAGAAGATCTGATTCAAATTCAACAGCTGATCGACAAAACTCTGGCTGCGCGGCCGGAAGTGGTTAATGCCAATGTCCGTTACGAGTTGGATATTCGAGAACGTATCGTGCGCGTCGAAGAAGAGCTCAAGCACCAGCGAGAGCTGATGCTGCAAGGATTTGAAAATAGCAATAAACGTTTTGAAGACGTTAATAGGCATTTTGATGAGGCGCGCGCTGATGTGAACAAGCGTTTTGAAGAAATGCGTGCTGACATGAATAAGCGTTTTGAGCAGGTGGATAAACGCTTTGAACAAGTAGATAAGCGTTTTGAGCAGGTCGATAAGCGCTTTGAGCAAATTGAAAAACACTTGACCATCATTACTCAGCGTATGGACAGGTTCATGTTCTGGTCGTTGGGATTGACCGTTTCAGCCGTTATTGCTATCGTTAAACTGACGTGATACGTAGTTTTTGGGTGTTTAGTTCCAGCCAGAAGTTATTGTTAATCCAGACTGCATGGATGGCTCGAGGCATCCCATCCCTGGCATTGGATGCCCGTATCCGGATGGGCATGACGGGGCTTGTGACTTTAAGCTGAAATATATTGCTTAATCAGGATCCAGGTTGATCTGGCGAGTATGCCGATGTACTTATTTCAAGAGGTTTCAAATGGCACTGGGCCAAGAAGATCTGATACAAATTCAAGAACTGATCGATAAAACTCTGGCTACGCGACCGGAAGTGGTTAATGCCAATGTCCGTTATGAGCTAGATATTCGAGAGCGTATCGTGCGCGTCGAAGAAGAACTCAAGCACCAGCGAGAGCTGATGCTGCAAGGATTTGAAAATAGCAATAAACGTTTTGAAGACGTTAATAGGCATTTTGATGAGGCGCGCGCTGATGTGAACAAGCGTTTTGAAGAAATGCGTGCTGACATGAATAAGCGCTTTGAGCAGGTGGATAAACGCTTTGAACAAGTAGATAAGCACTTTGAGCAGGTGGATAAACGCTTTGAACAAGTGGATAAACGTTTTGAGCAGGTGGATAAGCGCTTTGAGCAAGCTGATAAGCATTTTGAGCAAATTGAAAAACACCTGACCATCATTACCCAGCGTATGGACAGGTTCATGTTCTGGTCATTAGGTTTGACCGTTTCAGCCGTTATCGCTATCGTTAAACTGACTTGAGGTCTTTTCTTGCCAGCCCTTTGCGCTTTTGATTATTTTTAGTTCAAAGAATGACATTTGTTCGTAGTTTCAAATGTCATCCAATAGATTTCCAGCTTCAATCGTTTTTTAACATCACTCTTGCGGACGCTTGCTCTTTTTGGACGTCGAGCTCATTCTTTTTTTGCTTTTGTCTTTACTGACTAGCTCGCCCATTCTGGAAATATTAAGAGGCAGTCCGGCGACGCGTACTTTCTTCAGGTCATTAAACAAGTCTTTGGGCATGCCGGCCGGCAGCTCAACAGTACTGTAATTCTCTTCAATTTTAATGCGCGCAATATGATCGCCGTCCAAGCCTGTTTCGTTAGCGATTGCGCCTACGATATTGCCGGGTTTAACGCCATGGGTACGGCCGACTTCTATTCGATAGGTTTCCATTTCTACATCACTTTCCCCGCTGCGTCTCGGTTTACGGTCGCTACGGTCACGCGCAGGTCTGTCGCTGTTGTCAAATTTTGAAGGGCGGCTTTCGCTGGGTTCTCTTGTGCTTTTTGGCGGATTTTTGATCAGTAAAGGTGTGTCACCTTGGACAATTTTAGCCAATGCTGAAGCAATTTGGATGGCGGAAACATTATGTTCCGTTTGGTATTGTTCCATCAGTTGAGTAAAGAAACTCAATTCTTCAGCCGCCAGCGTGTCAGTAATGCGTTGTTTGAATCGGCTGATTCTTTTGTTGTTGATGACTTCTGTTGAAGGCAATCCCATTTCTTCCACTTTTTGCCGGGTCGCTTTTTCTATGTTGCTGAGCAAGCGTCTTTCGCGTGGCGAAACAAATAAAATGGCGTCACCGGTGCGGCCTGCGCGACCTGTGCGGCCTATGCGATGGATATAGGCTTCGGTGTCATAAGGAATGTCGTAGTTGATAACGTGGCTGATACGTTCCACATCCAATCCGCGTGCAGCGACATCGGTAGCAACCAGGATATCGAGCTGACCGTTTTTAATGTGGGCGATGGTTCGTTCTCTTAAAGCCTGAGACATATCTCCGTTGATTGCAGAGGCTGAGTAACCGCGGGCTTCCAGTTTTTCGGCAAGTTCGATCGTCGCAGTTTTGGTGCGAACGAAAATGATGATGCCGTCAAATGTCTCGGATTCAAGAATGCGCGTAAGGGCGTCCAGCTTATGAATACCGCTGACCAGCCAATAACGCTGGCGAATGGTTTCTGCAGTAGAGGTGCGAACTTTTACGGTAATTTCTTCGGGATTGTTGAGATGGGTTTGCGCAATTTTGCGGATTACCGCTGGCATGGTTGCCGAAAATAAAGCAATTTGACGCTTTTTAGGGGTTTGTTCCAATACCCATTCAACATCATCAATAAAGCCCATGCGCAGCATTTCATCGGCTTCATCAAGAACCAGACAGGTCAGCGCATCCAGTTTTAGAGTACCTTTGCGCATGTGATCCATGACCCGGCCTGGCGTACCAACGATGACGTGCGGTCCGCGTTTCAGCTGTTTCAGCTGTGTGGTGTAATCCTGGCCGCCGTAAATAGGCAGTACATGAAAGCCTTTTAAGTAAGTTGCATAGCGTTGAAACGCTTCAGCGACCTGGATAGCCAGTTCTCGTGTAGGGGCCAATACCAAAACCTGGGGTTCGGTTTTCTTTAAATCGATTTTTGACAGCAGCGGCAGTGCGAAGGCGGCTGTCTTGCCTGTTCCTGTTTGTGCTTGTCCCACCACGTCTCGGCCTTCGAGTACATAGGGGATGATTTGTGCTTGAATAGGGGAGGGAGATTCATAGCCAACATCATCCAGTGCTTTTAGCAGAGGTTCAATCAGTGCTAATTCACGGAAAGTGGGGAAAGTTGAATCATCATTGGTCATGCATTTACCTGTAAAATTGGATTGGCGCAACTGCGCGAGGGTTTTATGGGGAGAGATTATACCGTAATACCCGTTTTGCTGCATGTAGAATCAGATTGGCAAGTCTGTTTTGTTTTGTAGAAGATTGGTTTTATTGAAAAAATTAAGTTTGCCTATAATTTCGAAAACGGACTGCCATCGTATAAGGCGTCCCTGCCGGAACGACGGCAACTATTAATGCAAACGATGCTGTTGAAGGTGGATGCGTTGTCGCTATCCACCTTACTAATCTGCCATCCTGACTTTCACAGGAGGTGAGAAAGAGTTGTCCGAGTCGCTGAATAGTTACAATAAGTTCACGATCGAGCTGAGTTTTAATAGTTTGCTTGTTATAATGCATGACCATTTTTTTTGTTTTAATATCATCGAGAGATTTGCATGATTCAAGGTAGTATCGTTGCGTTGGTTACACCCATGGATGAGAGTGGCAGCATAGACCAGGTCAGCCTGAAAAAATTGGTTGAGTTTCACATTGAACAAGGAACGGATTCTATTGTTGCAGTAGGCACAACAGGTGAGTCTGCAACGCTTGATGAGGAAGAGCATTGTGAAGTGATTGCTGCGATAGTCGGCTACGCGGCGGGGCGCATACCTATAGTTGCCGGAACCGGGGCCAATTCAACTTCTGAGGCGTTGGAATTGACGCGCCGGGCCAAAGATGCAGGCGCCGATGCCTGTTTACTGGTAACCCCATATTACAACAAGCCAACGCAGGAAGGATTGTATCTGCATCATAAAGCGATTGCAGAAGCAGTCGATATTCCGCAAATTCTTTACAATGTGCCTGGGCGGACTGCCGTCGATATGTTGCCTGAGACCATCGCGCGCTTGTCGGAAATCGAAAATATCGTAGGGGTCAAAGAGGCGACCGGCAAGCTTGAGCGCTATACACAGATCAGAGATTTATGCGGTGATGGTTTCGCGCTGTATTCAGGCGATGATGCAACCAGCTGCGAATTTTGCCTGTTGGGCGGCAACGGCACCATAACCGTCACAGGCAACGTGGCACCTCGCTTGGTCCATGAAATGATCAATGCGGCAATGGACGGGGATCGTGAAACCGCCTTGGCTATTGATGCAAAATTAACGGGATTGCATAAACACCTGTTTATCCAATCCAATCCGATTCCGGTTAAATGGGCCTTGGCGGAACTGGGACTGATTAAAAAAGGCATCCGCTTGCCGTTGACTTGGCTGACCGAAGAGTGCTTCGAAACGGTTCGAGCCGCCATGCGTCAGGCTGAGGTTATCGAGTAGCCTATGTACAGGTTTTTCTTAAGGTTTGTTTTACTGACTATTATTCTGAGCGCAGGTTCCGGTTGCAGTCAAATTAAGAGCTGGTTTCCTGATAAGGAAAAAGATTATCAGTTTAAAGGTGAAATACCGGATTTAGTCGTTCCGGATGATCTCGTACATAACACGATCAGAAAATCTCCATCTGCCGTTGTAACTCAACCGGTCACTACAACCACAGCCACAGCCGCTGTTCAGGCTGAGTCTGCTGAGCCCGGAGATACTGAGGAAGCGAGTGAAACGGCCACGGTAGAACGCGTTGGGGGAACCGATGGAAATCGGTTGCGCTTGAGTGAAAACATGTCCAGAACTTGGCGGGTGGTTGGCAAGGCACTCAGCCGGAAATCGGTTGAAATCGTCTCCCGCGATCGGGCAAATGGCATCTATATCGTTCAATTTGATCCTGACGAACTTAAAGTGACGGATGAATCCTTTTGGGATGAGATGCTGTTTATGTTTGGCGCCAGCGGGGGCGGCACTGAGCTTGAATACCGCGTCAAACTGATCGAATATGAAGGCTTCACAGAGATTTTTATTTTGGATGAGAAAGAAAAACCTTTATCCGAAGGAAAAGGTTTGGCGCTTTTGACACTTTTGCAAAAAGCAATCGAGCAGGACCTTAATGATGATTAGTGCCGTAGGCCGGGTTTGGCATTAGCTTACCCGGCTTCTAAACGGCCGTATCCGGTTATGGATCAGCTCAAGCCTGTCTAAAACAGTGATTGTCCCCCACCGAATTTTAAATTCCCAATAACTATTACTATGCTATTAATTCCTGGCACCTCCGCACTTTCCGGTTTTCGCGTCACTAAATTGTTGACCGAGCTGCAATCAATTGATGCTTCAATTCTGGCCGTTTCAGCCCATTATGTTCATTTTGTCGAACTGACTCAGCCATTAGAAGAAAGTCAATCCGCCATTTTAAACAGGCTGTTAAGTTACGGCGCTCGTTTGGCCGATAAGGCTGAAGACAGTCCTGACTTTCAATTGACTGTTTTCCCCCGGCCAGGCTCCATTTCTCCCTGGTCCAGTAAAGCGACCGAAATTGCGCAGCGCTGCGGATTAACTGAGGTCAATCGGCTTGAACGCGGTATCGAATACCAGTTGAAAAGCCAGTCTTCGCTCAGTGAGTTGTCTCTTTCAAAGATTGGAGCCGCCCTGCATGATCGAATGATGCAAGTGGTTAAACCCAGCAATCTGCTAGATGAAGAGGATTTATTCGCGCACCATGAGCCGCAACCTTTACAACGGGTTGCCGTAATGGAATCGGGTCGGGCTGCTTTGATGTCAGCCAACAGTGAATTGGGTTTGGCGCTTTCCAATGATGAAATCGATTATTTGACCGATAGTTTTCAAAAATTAGGCCGTAACCCATCCGATGTTGAGTTGATGATGTTCGCTCAAGCCAATTCCGAACATTGCCGTCATAAAATCTTCAATGCCCGCTGGACAATTGACGGGGTTGAACAAGCGGAAAGTTTGTTCGGGATGATTCGTCATACGGCGGAACAAAGCCCCGATGGCATTTTATCCGCGTACCACGATAATGCTTCCGTAGTTGAAGGGTCCAAGGCGCAAGTTTTCATCCGCAATGCGATGACCGGTGAATACGCTTATGTCGAAGAAGAAGCCCATCTGCTGATGAAGGTGGAAACGCACAATCACCCCACCGCGATCTCTCCGCATCCAGGCGCAGCAACAGGATCGGGCGGAGAAATTCGCGATGAAGGGGCCACGGGCAGGGGATCGGCAACCAAAGCCGGTTTGACCGGATTCAGCGTTTCTCATCTAAAAATTCCAGGTTTTAATCAGCCCTGGGAAACGGACAACGGCAAGCCGGGCCGGATTGCTTCGGCTTTGGAGATCATGCTCGAAGGCCCCATCGGCGGTGCTGCGTTTAACAATGAATTCGGCAGACCCAATCTGGCCGGTTATTTCCGCAGTTTCGAACAAGTCGTTCCTGACACTAACGGCGTCGCTCTCAACGGTTACCACAAGCCGATTATGATTGCCGGGGGCATGGGCAATATCCGTCCTATGTTGGTCAATAAAAACGTGATTCCGCCCGGTTCGTTGATCATTATATTGGGCGGACCTGCCATGCTGATTGGTTTGGGCGGAGGTGCTGCTTCCTCGCAAACCTCGGGGGAAAGCTCTGAAGCGCTGGATTTTGCTTCAGTGCAACGCGAAAACCCTGAGATGGAACGGCGCTGCCAGGAAGTCATCAATCATTGTAATTCTCTGGGTGATGAGTCGCCGATTGTGTCCATTCATGATATCGGCGCGGGCGGCTTATCGAATGCGGTTCCGGAAATCATTCATGATTGCGACCGTGGCGGCCGCTTTGAACTGCGCGACGTGCTGAATGCCGATAAGGGCATGTCGCCGATGCAAATCTGGTGTAACGAAGCCCAGGAACGCTATGTTGTCGCGATCAGGCCGGAGTCTCTGGAACTGTTCAAATCGTTCTGCGAGCGGGAGCATTGTCTTTTTGCCGTGATCGGTGAGGCGACTGAAGCGGAGCATTTGGAGCTAAGCGATGCATTATTGGGTGACAAGCCCGTGGATTTGCCGATGTCGGTCTTATTCGGCAAGCCGCCAAAAATGCACAGAGACGTCAGTCATCTGAAGGTCCATCACAGCTCACTCGACTTTGAAGCGGTTCTGATTGACGATGCGGTACGCCGAGTCCTGTCGTTTCCTGCGGTAGCCGATAAAAGTTTCCTGATTCATATCGGGGACCGCTCTGTAACGGGATTGGTAGCGCGTGATCAAATGGTAGGTCCCTGGCAAGTGCCGGTTGCCGATGTCGCGGTAACTGCGTCCGGCTTTTATGCGCTTACCGGTGAAGCCATGGCGATGGGTGAGCGAACGCCGCTTGCCGTTATCAATGCCCCTGCCTCAGGCCGCATGGCAATAGGTGAAGCGTTAACCAATCTGGCTGCTGCGCGGGTTGATTCATTAAAGCACATTAAACTTTCGGCCAACTGGATGGCGGCGGCCGGCGCACCAGGCGAAGATGCCGCCTTATTTGATACGGTCAAAGCCATAGGCAAGGAATTATGCCCGGCTTTAGGTCTGGCTATTCCTGTGGGTAAGGACTCATTGTCGATGAAAACGGTTTGGAAGGAAGCGGGCCGTGAAAAAGTGATGACAGCACCGGTCTCGTTAATCGTTTCTGCGTTCGCGCCGGTTTTGGATGTGACGAAGACGCTGACGCCGCAATTGCGCGATGAAAACAGTGAGCTGATATTGATTGATTTGGGTCAAGGCAAAAACCGGCTTGGCGGTTCCATATTGGCGCAGGTTTACCGACAAATGGGAGATGAAACGCCGGATCTGGACGATACCGGATTATTTAAAGCATTTTTTAATGTGATTCAACAATTGAATCAACAAGACCGCTTATTGGCTTATCACGACCGTTCAGATGGCGGATTGCTGGCTGCGGTTGCTGAAATGATGTTTGCCGGCCGGTTAGGCGTTAATCTGAATATCAGCGCCCTGGGGCCGGATGTTTTAGCGGCTTTGTTTAATGAAGAGTTAGGCGCAGTTGTGCAGGTGCGCAAGCAGGACTGCGAAACGGTTCTGGCTCAATTGAGCGAAGCCGGACTGGGTGCCTGTAGTCATAGAATAGGTGGAATTACCGCTTCGCAGTCTTTGGTTATCTCCGACGGCGAGCAAACCGTATTTTCCGCCACGCGAGCCGAATTACAAACTACCTGGTCCGAAGTCAGTTACCGGATGCAGGCTTTACGCGATAATCCTGATTGTGCTGAACAGCAATTTGAACGCATTAGAGATGATTGGGATCCGGGCTTGAATGCCGTGCTCACTTTTGATTCGAATGAAAACGTGTGCGCGCCGTTTATCAAATCAGCAAGGCCCAAAGTCGCCATCCTGCGTGAGCAAGGGGTAAACGGACACGTCGAAATGGCGGCGGCTTTTGACAGGGCAGGTTTCACTGCGATAGACGTGCACATGAGCGACATTATTCATGGCCGGGTCAGCCTCACCGATTTTACCGGCTTGGCCGCTTGCGGCGGATTCTCTTACGGTGACGTGCTGGGTGCTGGCGGCGGCTGGGCCAAATCCATTTTATTCAATGCTCGGGCCAGGGAAGCGTTTTCGGCCTTTTTTCAAAGGCAGGACACTTTTGGCTTGGGTGTGTGCAATGGCTGTCAAATGATGTCGGGTCTGCAGGAAATTATTCCGGGGGCCGAGCATTGGCCGCGTTTCATGCGTAATGACTCCGAACAGTTCGAGGCCCGGGTTGCCCTGGTTGAAGTGCAGGAATCACCGTCCATCTTGTTTGCCGGTATGGCCGGTTCACGAATGCCGGTTGTTATTGCTCATGGGGAAGGGCGCGCCGAATTTAATATTGATCCTGCTGTTGCTCTGGAAGCCGGGGCTGTTTCTTTGTGCTATGTGGACAATGAAGGGGAATTGACGACAGAGTTTCCGGCAAATCCCAATGGTTCACCTTTTGGTATTACCGGTTTGACCACGCGAGATGGCCGCTTCACGATTATGATGCCGCACCCTGAGCGCTGTTTCAGAACGATGCAGAATTCCTGGCATCCTGGTGAATGGGGTGAGTATGGGCCCTGGATGCGATTATTTAGAAATGCCCGTGTCTGGGTGGGTTGAAAAGAAAAGGAAAGACCTTATATTAGTAGTGACTCAAGTTGGAAATGGAAAGCTGACTGAACTGCTGGTTGAAATATCAGGGTGAAAAATCGGATCACATGAAGATACATTGGATTATCGGCAGTAACAGTCAGGCGGATTATTTTTGACCCTGTCTTAACTTTTTAACCAATAATTTATTGATCAGTGTGGAGGTTGTTATGGCTATCACCCGATATGAACCCTGGAGTTTATTGAATCAATTGCAAAAAGAACTGGAACGCGCGCATGAAAAAAGTGCGGTTGATGGAGGCTCCACATCAACCGCAGAATGGGCGCCTGCAGTCGATATTAAAGAAGAATCGGATAAATTTATCTTGTACGCGGATATCCCCGGAGTCAAACCCGAGGAAATCGATGTGAGTATGGAAGACGGCATTTTGACCGTAAAAGGCGAGAAAAAAACGGAAGCCAAAACCGAAACTGAAGGATATAAACGCGTAGAACGCACCTACGGCTCGTTTTACCGCCGCTTCAGTTTGCCAGACACAGCCAATGCCGATGCCATATCGGCAAGATCAAAGCTCGGTGTCCTGGAAATCACAATACCGAAAAAAGAAGCGGTCCAACCCAAGAAAATTAGCGTATCCGCTGAAGAATAAGTCAATCCGGCTTTTCCAGTCCTCCGGTTTTACGGAGGACTGGGTTTATTCATCAAACCGGAATTTCCCAGTTTTTATAGAGTTGTCCAGGCTTGTAAGAGAACTCTGTTTGCATTAATAGTTGCCGTCTTTCCGGTAGGGATTGCCGGAGTCGTTAGACCGCGAAAGCGAATCCAGGTCACAAGGATGTGAAAGTCCAACGCCATCCATGGCTTCTGGACCCCGGCAATCCCTGCCGGGGCGACGCCTACTATTAACGCGAATATAGCTTTTTTTCGTCCATCGAAAGAGGATTGTCAACAATAACGTTAAGTTAATGATCTCGAAATGAAGCGATAGATGATATCCGTAGGAGCGGGCCATGCCCGCGATTGAACCCGCGAATGAAAGACCCACCATCCCTTTCGCGAGCATGGCCCGCTCCTGCAAAATACGATTAACTTAAATGCATTCTTTTGCCGATTGTGGATCAATTCAACTATAAAAAAAGAATTTTTCCTATAGGTTGTTGTGACCAGTAACCCGATAATGCTTGTTTAAACACGATGTCCAGCGCGATGAGCTTACGTTTTCAAATCAATGTTCGGATAGTTCTGACCAGCATTTTAATCTTGTTGATAGGTGGTGCTGTAGCTATCTGGCATGCCCGGGGGGCTGTCGATCGCGAAATCGATTCCTCATTGAACCTGACCTTGCAACTGGTCCAGCTCAGTTTTTCTCAAAACAAACGCAGCAATTTTGATGTCAACGAATGGCTACCGGGATTTGTGGCGATGAGACAAACGCGGCATTTGACGATTCAGCTGAAAAAGCCCAGCGGTGAAATCGTCAATTTTAATTCCGTTCAAGAGCGTCGCAGCGACAAAGAAATGCCGCCTCGCTGGTTTATCAAGCTGGTGTCCAGCCAGTATCCGGAAGTTGAAAAACAGCTGACGACACTGGATGGACAATCGATCACGCTGCTGATCAAAGCCAATCCACTGGATGAAATTTCCGAAGTCTGGGAAGAAAGCCTCGCCTTTTTTGTGTCATTGGTCGTCATGACATTGATGACTTGCCTTGCGGTAAATTTGGCATTCAATAAAGCCCTGAAATCTATCGGGGTTATCGTAGAGGGTTTAAAAAGCATTGAAACCGGCCATTACGATCAGAAATTACCCGAGTTCTCCATCAACGAATATGACAGTATTGCCGGCGCTATCAATCATATGACCGAAGTTCTGGATGCCGCGAATAAGGAGAACAGCGCTTTAACCCAGCACTCACTGGAGATTCAGGAAGAAGAGCGCCAGAATCTTTCCCAGGAGCTGCATGATGAACTGGGTCAATCATTAACCGCAATTAAAGTCATGGCGGTTACAGCTAAAAATAAAAAAGCCGAAACCGATCAAATCGCCGATACCATTATTTCGATTTGTGATCATCTGATTGCTGTTGTCCGATCCATGATGCGCAGTCTTCATCCTATCAGTCTCAAGGAATTAGGTCTTAAAGCGACGCTGGAGGACTTGTTGAATCAATGGGCGGTCAGAAATCCCGAACTGAAATTAACCCTGGAATGTCCTGATGAAGTCGATAACCTCGATCATAAGATGACGATTCAGATTTTTCGGGTCATCCAGGAGTGTTTGACCAATGTCGTGCGCCATGCCGATGCCAGTCAGGCTGTTATTAAATTGACTCTGGGACATGAACCTCAACAGGGCCCTGTGTTATTTTTGGACATTACCGACGATGGAAAGGGCTGCGCCCCTGATTCGCTTAAGTCCGGATTCGGTATGTTGGGCATGAGAGAGCGCATCAAGAGTTTGGGAGGCGAGTTTTTAATTCGCACCGACAGCTCAAAAGGATTATCCGTAACCGCCAGTGTACCGTTAAGATGAGTGAAGCAATTAAAGTCATATTAGTGGATGATCATGCCGTAGTCCGTGCCGGATTCCGCTTGCTGCTGTCCTCCGTACCGAATATTCAGGTCATCGCCGAAGCGGAACGGGGCGAACAAGCCTGCCAGCTGTATCTGGACAACAAGCCGGATGTGGTGGTGCTGGATTTATCCATGCCCGGTATCGGTGGATTGGAAAGCATCCGGCGTATCTGTAACCGGGATAATCAAGCCAAAATTCTGGTATTCAGTGTTCATGATGAACAGGTTTATGTGAACAGGGCCATGATGGCCGGAGCCAAAGGCTATATAACCAAGAATTCCGCACCGGCTATTCTGGTCGAGGCCATACAGAAAATTTCTGAAGGCGGGGAATACATTGAGGAAGGCTTGTTAAAAAACACGACTAGCGCAGGAAATCCTAGCGATTACCGCGCCTTGATTGAATCCCTGTCAGCCAGAGAGTTTGATGTGTTTTGTCTGCTGGCTAAAGGCCTGACGATGCATAAAGTCGCCGATGAGCTCTGTCTGGGCTATAAAACTGCCGCCAATTACGGCACACAAATCAAAAATAAATTGAAAGTGTCTACCGTGGCCGAGCTGGCTCACATCGCTATGGCCCTGGGTGTGGTGAAAAATAAATAGACCGGGCATTTGGCTGAAAACGGAACTAAATGACTCATCGTGCCTGATATCCGCTCATCAGGAAAAAAACTTACCGGCAGTGATCAATGTGTTGACTATGCCCCAACTCAGAGGAATGCCAACTGCCAGCCAAGCCAGCCAAACTGTTAATGGATGACTTCGGGTGTTGGTATAAACCATTTCATCCGCATCATGGGCGTGTATTTTTTTATATTCCAGGCGCTTTTCTTCTTCCAGTTCGGCATCCGTCATAAACCACTTGTCATCAACAGGCCGTATCAGCAAATTACAGATCAGGCCTATCACTAAGAGTCCGGCGAGAATAAGCATGGTCTGGTTGTAAACCTGCTCGCGTGGCAGGCCCAGGCTTAATTGATATTCACGCATGTAGTTGACGACTACTGGGCCGAGAATCCCTGCCGTTGACCAGGCCGTCAGCAATCGGCCATGAATGGCACCCACCATTTGTGTGCCGAACAAGTCGGCAAGATAGGCCGGAACGGTTGCAAATCCTCCGCCATACATGCTTAAGATCAGACAAAACGCGGCGACAAATAAGGCTTTATTTCCGCTCATTGCCAGTTCCGGAATGCTAATGTACAAAAGCCCGCCCAATACAAAAAATACAATGAAGGTCAGTTTTCTGCCCAGCCAATCCGACAAACTGGCCCAGACAAATCGCCCGCCTATGTTGAAGAGGCTTAATAATGCGGTAAAACCGGCGGCTAAACCGGCAATCGAAGCCAGCTGGGTTTTATCCAGCCCGGTAAAAGGCTTGTCAATACCTATCAGCTGACCGCCGAATACTTCCTGCAACATCGGCGATGACATACCGATGACGCCGATACCGGCGCTGACATTCATGCATAACACTGCCCACACCAGCCAGAATTGCTTGATCTTGAAAACATTTTTCACATGCACATGGCCATGCGTCACCATGCTTTTGTTTTGTTCCGGAATTGGCGGCGTCCATCCTTCTGGTTGCCAGCCGGTAGCGGGAATCCGGTAACTCAATGCGCCTGCCAGCATGAAGATAAAATAAATGCCTGCCATGGCGATCAGGGTCTGCATGACGCCAACATCGGTTTCGGTCGCAAAGAACTTCATTAAAGCCGTTGCCAAAGGGGAGCCAATCATCGCGCCCCCGCCGAATCCCATGATAGCCATTCCGGTTGCCATGCCGCGCCGGTCAGGAAACCATTTAATCAGCGTCGATACCGGTGAGATATAACCCAATCCCAAGCCTACACCGCCAATCACGCCCGAACCCAACAGCATGATCCAGAATTGATGCAGGTAAATGCCTAAAGCGGAAAGCAGCATGCCGCCGCACCAGCACAAAGCGCTGACGACACCGGCTTTGCGGGGACCGACATATTCCAGCCAGCCGCCCCAAATGGCGGCAGAAGAACCCAACAGCACGAAAAACAGGGTGTACATCCAGCCTAATGTGGCAATACTCCAATCGCAATGGGTAACAAATAGCTCCTGGAAAAAGCCGACTTCCGGTCCGCATTCAATGCTTTCTTTAATGCCTATTGCCCGCGATAGCGGCAGCCAAAATACCGAAAACCCATACGCCATGCCTATGCATAAATGAATTGCCAATGCAGCAGGCGGCACCAGCCAGCGATTAAAGCCCGGTCCGGCAATGGTGTGTTCCTTGGCTAAGAAGCCCGGTGAAGTATTCTGGGTCATGAGGATTGTTGGTTGATTCAGGTTCTTTTTGATTGATAAAGGCTTATTTTCAAGGGGGCATAGCTTAAACCAATCTCTGCATTTTGTGTTCACTTTAGAAAGACTGTCATACTCGCCGGGAAGCGGGTATCCAGTGCCATGGATGGCTAGCTTCGAACCATCCATGGAGCCTGGATTCGCTGCGCGGTCTAACGGCTCCGGCAATCCATGCCGGAATGACGGCCTTAGGTCATGTGAAACTTGAAATCTTACAAAGTAGAACTAATCAGAGCGAAGCATAACAGACCCTCTCCAGCGGGAGAGGGCAGGGAGAGGGCAGTTTGAAATAAGGGAAAAATACTTCTCCTTAGCCATTACTGTTAACTGAACCAAAACCGCCGCCGCCCGGTGTTTCGATGATTATCTCATCACCCGGATTAACGTGAGTTTCCGCGCAACCGGCCAGCAGCTCTTCGGTTACCTCATTCCGGATAATACGGTTCCCGCCGGTTTTACCTGGCGAGCCGCCCTGTAAACCAAATGGCGGTTTTATGCGGTGACTGGACAGTATGCCCGTTGTCATCGCTTCGAGAAATTCGATACGCCTGATAACGCCGTCGCCTCCTCGATAACGGCCATAGCCACCGCTACCGGCTCGAATCGAAAACTCTTTCAACAACACCGGAAATCGCCATTCCAGTATTTCCGGATCGGTGATACGCGAGTTGGTCATATGCGTGTGGACGGCATCGGCGCCGTCAAAACCCTCGCCTGCACCTGCTCCGCCGCAGATGGTCTCATAATACTGGTAGCGTTCATTGCCGAAAGTGACGTTGTTCATTGTGCCTTGCGAGCCAGCCAACACGCCTAATGCGCCATAAAGGGCATCGACAATGTATTGCGAAGTTTCAACGTTTCCGGCAACAACGGCAGCCGGGTAATGCGGATTGAGCAGGCAGCCTTCCGGAATGCTGATCTTCAGAGGCTTCAGACAGCCTGCATTGAGCGGAATGTCATCTTGTACCAAGGTTCTGAAGACATACAGCACCGCCGCTTTACAAACCGCAGCCGGTGCATTGAAATTACCGCTCATTTGCAAAGACGTACCGGTGAAGTCGATGTGGGCCGAGCTGTGAGTGCGGTCGATAGTGATGTGTACGGCGATTTTTTCGCCCTGATCTAATGCATATTCGAATCGACCCTCATTAAGCCGGGCCAGCACAGCACGGACACAGGCTTCGGCGTGGTCTTGCACATGTTGCATATAGGCTGAAATAACAGGCAGCGAATAGGACGCGACCATTGCCGACAATTCCTGTGCGCCTTTTTGATTGGCGGCAATTTGTGCCTGCAAGTCGGCAATATTCTGATCGGGATTTCGGGCCGGATTCGGATTGCTGTTCAGCCATGCGCGAATTGCTGTTTCCTGAAAGTGCCCTTGGTCAAGTAGCTTAAGGCCATCGCTGATCACGCCTTCATCGCCGATAGACTGGCTATTGGCAGGCATAGAGCCGGGTGAGATACCGCCAACGTCGGCATGATGGCCGCGCGATGCGACAAAAAACAGTAACTGCCGGCTATCTTCGCTAAATACCGGCGTCACTACCGTAATATCGGGTAGATGCGTGCCTCCCGCGTAGGGTGAATTGAGTAAATAAGCATCACCGGGCAAGAATTGCCCTGCCATTTTTTGCAGCAAGGCTTTGACGCTTTCGCCCATCGATCCCAAATGCACGGGAATATGCGGAGCATTGGCGATCAGTTCTCCTGCGGCATCGAACACCGCGCAGGAAAAGTCAAGACGCTCCTTGATGTTGACCGAGTGAGCGGTGTTTTGCAGCACAAAGCCCATTTGCTCTGCTACCGACATAAAGCGCTTGTTGAAAATCTCCAGTAATACCGGATCAGCACAGGTGTCAAGCACCCGATCACGTTGCGGTTGTTTGCGGCTTAGCACTAAATCGCCGTTGGCATGCAACACGCCTTGCCAGCCCGGTTCAATCACACTCGTAGAGGTAGGCTCGATAACGATCGCAGGACCAGCTATGACTGATCCAATCCTCAAACGGCCACGGCTATAAACCGGTGTATCGTGCCAACGGTTCTCGCTGAACATTCGGCTGATCATTTCGGCTTGTCCGTCGCGGTTTTGGCTGCTGAATACTTTTATATCAAGCGGATTGGAATCGCTTGCGATGCACTCGACTTCCAATGCAGCGATCAAGACAGGTCGGTTAGTGTAATAAAATCCAAATTGACGACGGTACTTGGATTCAAAATTGGTCATTAGTGTTTCCGAGTTGTTGTCAAAGTCGATAGTGAGCGATGTATCGCTACCTTGAAAACGCAGGGCCAGTCGCCATTGCGCGCTGATTTGACGGTCTTGCAAACCTTGCAGATGCAAGGCCGAGCGGCCTTGTCGTTCCAGTTCGGCCAGATGATTTTTGAGACTTTCGAAACTGGCCGTGTCCCAGGCTTGTTCCAATGCCTGCTCTTTCAGCACGCGAAAATCAGCCAGTCCCATGCCGTAAGCCGACAATACACCGGCTAGAGGATGCAGCAGCACGGTCTGCATGCCCAGCCGGTCCGCAATCTTGCAGGCATGCTGAGCGCCGGCGGCACCATAACAGCACAAGGCGTATTCCGAGAGGTTGTAGCCTTTTTGCACCGAGATTTTTTTGATGGCTTCTGCCATGTTCTCTATGGCAATGGCCAAGAACCCTTCGGCTACTTGTTCAGGACTTCGCATGTCGCTTGTTGCGGCATGGATGCGTCCGGCTAATTCGGCAAACTGGTGTTGAACGCAGTCGGTGTCGGGCGGCAGAGTGCCTTCCGGTCCGAAAACAGCTGGAAAGCAGGGTAGTTTGCCCAGCATCAAATTGGCATCGGTGACTGTTAGTGGGCCTCCTCGCCGGTAGCAGGCAGGTCCCGGATCGGCTCCTGCCGACTCAGGTCCGACCCGATACCGCAAGCCATCGAAATACAAAATTGAACCGCCGCCTGCGGCGACGGTATGAATTGTCATCATCGGCGTGCGGATCCGAACACCAGCGACTTCCGTTTCAAACGTTCGTTCGAGTTCTCCCGCATAATGCGCAACATCAGTTGAAGTGCCGCCCATGTCAAAGGCAATGATTTTTTTGAGTCCGGCTCGTTTGGCTGCAGCTATTGCGCCGATGATGCCACCAGCAGGGCCCGAGAGGATGCTGTCCTTGCCTTGAAAGACCGTTGCTTCAATCAGGCCGCCGTTGGATTGCATGAATAACAATTGAGGGGCTTTAGCGTTACCGCCCAAACCGTTCGCAACCTGGGCGACATAGCGGTGCAAAAGGGGAGAAAGGTAAGCATCGACTACCGTGGTATCGCCACGTCCGACGATTTTAGGTAAAGGACTGACCTGATGCGATAGCGAAATCTGGGTAAACCCCACCGCTCTGGCGATTTTGCCTAGCGCGAGCTCGTGCTGCGGATAGCGCCAGGCATGCATCAATACAATCGCAACGGCCCTAATCCCCTGATTATAGACTGCTTGCAATTGCCGCCGCGCCTCTTCGGTATCCAGCGCTTGCAGCACTTCACCTTGAGCACTGACGCGTGCAGAGACTTCGATAACAGTCTGATAAAGCATGCCGGGCCGACGAATATTCAAAGCAAAAATGTCCGGCCGGTTTTGATAACCGATGCGCAGACAATCTTTGAAGCCGCGATTGACAAGCAAAGCCACGGTTTCACCCTTGCGTTCCAACAGAGCATTAGTGCCTACCGTGGTACCCATTTTTACGCTATCGATCAGCCCGGCAAGGGGTGCGTCAGCGGGTAACTGTAAAATGTCGCGCATACCTTGCAAGGCCGCATCTGAGTAATGTTGTGGATTTTGCGATAACAGCTTTCGCGTGATCAATTGTCCTTCGGGATTACAAGCGACAATGTCGGTAAAAGTTCCGCCCCGATCGATCCAGAATTGCCAGCCTGCCATACCTTAAAAACCTATTGGAAAAAAGTAACGAAGAGTAATGCCTAAACAGGCCGATAGTATATCGTGCTCAGACCTGGATCTGGCGATTATGAAAGGCCTTATCAAACACAACATCAAAGATGAATAGGATGTGTTGATCAGTGTGAAGCGCATCAGCATCGTTCGCGATTGATGCGCTTCGTACCTCAGCACATCCTACAAATCATACTTATTCTGTGTTGGAAGAGACTCCAAATTGCAAACAGGATCTCTTTTAGGAGACAATAATCCGTTACGCACGGTTTTACTGTGCATTTTGAATACCCCTAACACGCCATACGCTCGATCTTGAGCCGCTATGCAAGCTTTGGAATACGCTATGAAAAAGACCATGTATGAAAAAATCTGGGATAGCCATCTTGTCGTTGATGCGGCTGGACAGGCACCTTTGCTCTATGTTGACCGCCATCTTATGCATGAAGTGACCAGTCCTCAAGCCTTTGAGGGTCTTCGCCTGGCTGGCCGCAAGGTGCGCAACCCGCACAGTATTCTTGCCACGATGGACCATTGCGTACCGACTAAAAATCGCGATCTGCCCATTGCCGATCCCATTGCTAAAAAGCAGATCGAAACGATGGCTGAAAATTGCAAGGAAAACGGCCTGAACCTGTATGACATGAAAAATCCGAATAACGGTGTCATTCATGTAGTTGTACCGGAACATGGTTTTGTTCACCCCGGCATGGTTGTGGTTTGCGGTGACAGCCATACGGCAACACATGGCGCTTTCGGCGCACTGGCTTTCGGCATCGGCACGTCAGAGGTCGAGCATGTCATGGCCACTCAAACGCTGCCGCAGAAAAAATCCAAAACGATGCAGATTGTGGTCAATGGCGAGTTGTCAAAATACGCTTCAGCTAAGGATATTGCGCTGGCGATTACTGGTAAAATCGGCACAGCAGGCGGCACCGGTTACGTCATTGAATATACCGGTCCGGCAATCAGAGCGCTGTCGATGGAAGGTCGTATGACGTTGTGCAATATGGCGATTGAAGCCGGAGCTAGAGCCGGCCTGGTTTCTCCCGATGAAAAAACCTACGACTATATCAAAGGACGCGAGTTTGCTCCATCCGGTGATTATTGGGAGCAGGCACTGGCTTACTGGAAAACGCTGCCCAGCGATGAAGGCGCGGTATTCGATGCCACTGTCATCCTCGATGCTGCCGATATTGCACCGCAAGTGTCCTGGGGTACATCGCCCGAGCAAGTGACCGGGGTTGATAGCGTTGTGCCGGATCCTGAAAGTTTTAGTGATGAAAGCAAACGTAAAGCCTGTGAAAGCGCCCTGGCTTATATGGGCTTGACACCAAATACCAAAATAACCGACATTCCTGTCGATCTGGTTTTTATCGGATCCTGCACCAATGGCCGCATTGAAGATTTCCGGATTGCTGCTGATGTGGCCAAAGGCACTAAAGTTGCCCAAGGTGTCACCGCGATTGCCGTACCCGGTTCTTATCATGTCAAAAAACAGGCAGAAGAAGAGGGGCTGGATAAAATATTTATCGATGCCGGTTGGGAATGGCGTGATCCGGGTTGTTCCATGTGTCTGGCGATGAATGGCGACGAACTGACCAAAGGCCAGCGCAGCGCGTCGACTTCAAACCGAAATTTTGAAGGCCGTCAGGGTAAAGGTGGACGCACGCATCTGGTGTCGCCGGCAATGGCAGCGGCTGCAGCGGCTGCAGGCCATTTTGTTGATATTCGCAAACTTTAAAGACCGGAAAGAATTATGGAACCATACAAAAAACATGAAAGTATTGCTGCCTTGATGAACCGCAGTAACGTCGATACCGACCAGATCATCCCCAAGCAGTTCTTGAAAAAAGTCGAACGCAGCGGTTTTGGTCAGCATCTGTTTCACGACTGGCGTTTTAACGACGACGGCAGCGATAATCCCGAATTCGAGTTGAACAAACCTGCTTTTAAGGGCGCCAAAATTCTGGTAGTCGGCGATAACTTCGGCTGCGGTTCATCCCGCGAACATGCGCCTTGGGCGATTGCCGATTATGGTTTCAATACCATTATATCCACCAGCTATGCCGATATTTTTTATAACAACTGTTTTAAAAACGGCATCCTGGCAATCAAAACCGATAAAGTTCAGCTGGACAAATTGATGGCCGAAATCGCCGCCAACGAGGGCGTAAAGTTTGTTGTCGATCTTGAAAACCAGCAAGTGACCACACCCGGCGGTAACGGCTTTAGTTTTGAGATCGATCCGTTTCGCAAAGGCAATCTGCTCAGTGGACTGGACGACATCGGTTTGACCTTAAAGCATGTTGATAAGATCGATGAGTATGAAGTCCAGCATAAGTTGGATTTTCCTTGGCTTTGGGCATAGAAACATATTAATCTAAATTCAACTGTGATGGTGGGCTGACAAAATCTGTCAGCCCTGTTTACACTGATTTAGCATAAAAGGGTCGATACCCTTAAAAACTCATAGACTTATGAGCCTTCAATAATCATGGAATTAATCAATATTTCTGAGCCCTCGCTGCTTATTCGCACTTCAAGGTTGTTTCAAGAAGGAATGTCGGACAATGAACTATACGAAATAACAAGAGGCGTTTGGAAAATTGGTTCTGATCGAGAAAAAGCTGAGTATGCATTTTGTGTCGCAAATGGCGTTGTACAAGAGATTTATCTAATCCAAAAATGGCAACCAGCTGGCACTACTCCCTATGTAACGAGAGCACAGAAGGACGCTAATACAAAGGGAAAATGGGAAGGTAGATGGGAGTTTATCGGCAAGATTGCTCCTGACTTAATCCGGAGTAAATACATTAAAAGGTCGGTTACTCACTATTTTAATAAAGGGAGTGCTAACCCGATCAACTATGTAAATGTCAAACAAGCGACGGGCCGTAGGCTGGGTTGAATGCAATGAAACCCAGCGAAACCTAAATGGTCAGCGGATTTTAAAGTGAGGTAATAATAAAATGCTTTCATTGCAAAGGTAAAATGATCCAAGGTCACTCGCCCTTCAGTGCGGACCGTAATGGCTATCATATTTCCTGGGAAGCGGTTCCCGCTTGGGTTTGCACGCAATGTGGGGAAGCGCTTTTTGAAGAAAACGAAGTGAATCATATTCAAAAAGCTTTAAAGAATATTGATTCTGAAACATTAGCCTTAACACGAAAAATAGCGTAACAAAAAATTCAAACCAAGCTTATATACGCAAGCGCGTTGGGTTCGGCGAACGCTCTGAGCCTACAACACTGATTAACAATTTAAATGTCGATTGATGAAATTTACTCAATACTTCCAATCAATGCGCCAGCGTCCCGATAGGGCGACCATTGAGATTGAATGGATTCAACGAGTCATTGAGCAGCCAATAAAAGAGATTGTTCAACAAGATGGAAGAATTCGCCGTTGGGCAGCTATTGAAGAAGCGAATGGTAGGTATTTGAGAGTTATACTGCTTTCTGATGGCGAGACTATTCACAACGCATTTTTTGACAGGTCATTTACGCTATGAAAATAAAATATTTCCAAGATACAGATACGTTATATATCGAGTTTCGTACCGTGGATGTGGTCGAAACAAAAGATTACGATGAAGATACTTATATTGATCTCGATGCCAAAGGCAAAGTGTGTGGCATCACAATAGAACATGCAAAAGAACGTGCTGATATTCCGGCATTCTCTTATGAGCAAATCGCGGCTTAAAGCCGGAAAGGTTTCTCGTTAATTGCCTGAATTCTTAGGTAATTTAGACGGCGCATAGAAAATAATCCAAAATCATGCCAATAAATTCAAGACACATCCAGCTAATGGACACCACTTTGCGCGACGGCGAGCTAACCCGGAGAAACTTCCTTTGGCTCAAACCTTATGAACAAATTAATTGCTGACAACCAAATAGCTATTACAAAATTAGCCAAACAACATGGCATTAAATCGATTTGTTTGTTCGGTTCTATGGCGAAAGACGATATCACTGATGCCAGTGATGTGGACTTTTTGGTTGAGCTTGAACAGGGGCGCGATCTTTTCGATTTAGGTGAGTTATTAATCGATTTACAAACTTTGTTAAAGCGCAAAGTGGATTTAGTCACTAAAGACAGTCTTCATCCTCGCTTGTATTCCAGGGTTGTAAACGAAGCTTTGCCATTATGAAAGATGATCGTATTTATATCGAACATATCATTGATTGCATCGACAGAATAAACGAATACACAGAAAACGATCAGTTTGTATTTATGAATTCGAAAATGGTACAAGATGCGGTTATTCGCAATTTACAGACCCTTGCCGAATCGACGCAAAAGTTATCCGAGGCATTAAAGGAGCAGCACCCGGAAATAAATTGGAAAGCGATTTCAGGATTCAGAAATATTTTGGTTCACAATTATTTGGGGTTGGATTTGCTGCAAATATGGCTTGTTATAGAAAATCGACTGCCGCCGTTAAGGGAACGTCTTGAAAAGCTACTTTGAAAATACAATAAACAAACATGACTAAAGACTCAAGACACATCCAGTTGATGGACACCACTTTGCGCGACGGCGAGCAAACCCAGGGTGTCGCGTTTACACCAATGGAAAAAGTCAGCATCGCTAAGGCATTATTGCAATCTTTGCGCGTCGACCGTATCGAAGTGGCTTCCGCTCGGGTTTCAGAAGGTGAAAAGGAAGCCGTTACCCATATCAACCAATGGGCAAAGCAGGAAGGCTTTGCCGATCGTGTCGAAGTGCTGGGCTTTGTCGATCATACACGCAGCGTGGATTGGATCAAATCTACCGGTGGCAAGGTAATTAACCTGCTGGCCAAAGGCAGCGAGAAACACTGCCGCGAACAACTCGGCAAGACGCTGGATCAGCACAGCGCCGATGTGTTGCAAACCATAGCCTATGCTCACGAACAAGGGTTAAAAATCAATATTTACCTGGAAGACTGGTCGAACGGCTACAAAGATAGCCCTGATTATGTCTATGGCATGATGGACAGACTCAAGTCCAGTCACGTAAGTCATTTCATGCTGCCGGATACCCTGGGCGTGATGTCGCCGGATGAAGTGCTTTCAAGCCTCGGTGATATGTGCAATCGCTATCCGGGACTGCAGTTCGATTTTCATCCGCATAACGATTACGGTTTGGCCACCGCCAATGTCATGGCCGCTGTCCAGGCGGGTGTCAGCGCTGTTCACTGCACCATCAATTGCCTGGGTGAGCGGGCAGGCAATGCTTCGCTGGCCGAAGTGGCTGTGGTTTTGCGCGATAAAATGAACATGCAGCTATCTATTGACGAAAGTCATTTGGTGCGCATCAGTAACATGGTGGAAAATTTTTCCGGCAAGCGCATTGCCGCCAATGCGCCGGTTGTCGGTGCCGATGTCTTTACCCAGACTGCAGGCATTCATGCCGATGGCGATCAAAAAGGTGGCTTATACAAAACGCGGCTGGGACCGGAACGCTTTTCTCGCACCCGCAGTTATGCTCTGGGCAAAATGAGCGGCAAGGCCTCGCTGAAAAAAAACCTGGAACAGCTGGAATTGGACCTGTCTGAAGACGACCAGAAAAAAGTCCTGGCGCGCATCGTCAGTCTTGGCGATTCCAAGCAGACTATTACGACAGATGACTTGCCGTTTATCATTGCCGACGTTCTGGAAAGCAAAAATTATCAGCATATCAAATTGCTGGACTGCTCCATCAGCAGCGGTTTGAAGCTACAATCCACTGTCAGCATGCGTGTCGATGTTAAAGGGGACAAGCATCAGGCAACTGGAGCAGGCAGCGGTGGTTTCGATGCATTTATCGACGGCATCAGCAAGGTGCTCGACAAATATGGTTACACGCTGCCTGTTCTGACCGATTATGAAATTCGAATTCCCAAAGGCGGGCACACAAATGCTTTGACCGAATGTGTCATTACCTGGGATTGCGGCAACGAATTGCGCAAAACGCGGGGTGTTCATGTCAATCAGGTGTATGCGGCGATTTTGGCGGCTATCAAACTCATCAACATCCAGTTGCACGAAATGTCGACAGTGCCAGTAGAGCGAATTAAAGTAAAATAATTACGTTACCCCTCACTATTTACTTACAATCAAGCAGAAAAATGAAGCATTATAAAATTGCAGTATTGGCCGGCGACGGAATCGGCCCCGAGATTACCCAAGAAGCCATCAAAGTTCTCAAACTTATTGAGGAACGCAATGATGTGACGTTTGAGCTCATGCCCGCCTCATTTGGCGCTTGTGCCTATTTCGAAACCGGGGATGCATTCCCGCAAGCGACTATCGATATTTGCGATCAGGCGGATGCAATACTGAAAGGTCCTATCGGCTTGAGTCATGAAGAAGCTAAAAAAATTCCGATCGACAAGCAGCCGGAACGGGGCGCATTGCTGCCGATGCGTCGTCGCTACAATACTTACGCCAACTTCCGTCCAGTTTCGTTACCGAAATCGCTGGCGCATTTTTCACCGTTGAAACCTGAAATCATCGGTGAAGGCATCGATCTTATAATGGTCCGCGAACTGGTTGGAGGTCTTTATTTCGGACAGAAAGAGCGCGGCGTTAATGACAAAGGCTTGCGTTATGTTCGGGAAACGCTGGAATATGATGAAGAGCAAATCCGCCTCATCATGCACGAAGCCTTCAAGCTGGCCAGAAAACGCCGTAAGCTGCTGCACAATATCCATAAAAGCAACGTGCTGATGTCCAGCGTGTTGTGGAACGAAGTGATGGAAGAGGTGGCCAAGGAATATCCCGATGTCGAAGTAGTCAATTATCTGGTCGACGCGGCTGCAACGGCATTGTGTTTAAAACCGACCCAGTTCGATGTGATGGTTATGGAAAACATGTTTGGTGATATTCTCAGTGATCAGGGCGGCGGTATTTTGGGTTCTTTGGGCCTGATGCCTTCGGCCTGTATCGGCCCTGAAAAAGCCTACTACGAGCCATCGCACGGTTCGGCTCCCGACATTGCTGGAAAAAATATTGCCAATCCCTATTCGATGATTGGTTCGGTGGCGATGATGCTGGAAAACAGTTTCGGTATGGAAGCTGAAGCCAAAAATGTTTGGGCAGCGATGCAGGGTGTCTTTGGTGATGGTTATTCCACCGCCGATTTGTCGAAACCGGGAAGCGGTGTAACGATGATCAGCACCGATCAATTTGGCGACAAAGTGGTTGAAAAGCTGCGTCAAATGCCAAAGGTTTAATTTCCCTATTTTAAATGGAAATGGTTGCAGGCGACGGGTCCATGCTCAAGGCTGCGTTGCCGAAGTGTGGACGGTCTGCAACGTACTTGACTGATCGTTAAGTAGGCTCCGGTCATCAGCCTGGCTTGCAATTTTTTTAAGATTTACCCTTATTTTCTGCGGAGTTTGACCAACTCAGCTATTCTGTTAGTTAATGTGACAATGCAAGCGTACAATTCATTAATGGATGTCCGTTACTCCCTTTAGAATTTGAAAATGGCAGGAAAGCACTTTTACAAATCGTTATTGAACGGTTATGCCGATAAACAGTCAGTTGACTTGATTCTCTAAATTCTACTGATAACTTCTTTTTTAAAATCAAACCATCGATATAAGCTGAACAGTTAAAACTTCTCGATGATTGATTTACTTGTCATTATTTAAGTCATCTGTTGGGTTACGGCTACCGCCTAACCTACATTGAATAATTACAAATACTTTAACCCATTCCAATGCTGTCGAATAAGCTAAGAAACTACCTGACCGGGGCGAATGGGACACACCTGTAAATCAACCCAAGGACTACTATGACCCCTCAAAATACACCGCCGCCCGCTCGTCCAGACTGGAATTATGATGCTTATTTCCGTGAGCAAATGGCAAAGAAAAAAAAGAAAGACAGTGATCAGCAGTCACAAAATAACATTCCATCAACTGAGCGCTTATTGAACAAAACTATCAACATGCTGCCGACATGAATACTCCCTACGAATTCATTCTATTTTACGATGGACATTGCCCAATCTGCAGAAAGGAAGTAGCTTGGCTGCAATGGAAAAACAAGCAGGGCAAGCTTGGTTTTCAGGATATCAATGATGACGGTTTCATCCCTGAAAATTACGGTAAGTCTTTCGATGACTTGATGGCGGAAATCCATGGCCAGTACCCTGATGGGCGCATCATTAAAGGCGTGGAAGTATTTTACGCCGCCTACCGGGCTGTGGGATTAGGATGGCTTATGGCCCCTGTGCGTTGGCCGATACTCAGGCCGCTGTTTGATTGGATGTATCTTTTATTTGCCCGGAACAGGTTGAGTCTGGGGCGATTATTCGGTGCCAATTCTTGCCGGGACGGTCTGTGTGATAGTAGGTCAGGAAAATTGAAGTAAGGAGTCTGCTGAAAATTAAAGGCTTGTTCAATTAATCAGCAGTTCGTACTCATTATCTTAAAATTCGTGATTCTAAAATTTTTGCGTTGATTCAGATTGTCTTTGATTTTGCATACAATGCAGCGCCGACAATGCCTGCCTGGTTTAAAAAGGCGGCGGGTTTCACCGGTGTTTGTACGGTCAGTTGGGCATTAAACTTGTCAAACTTTTTACTGGCGCCTCCGCCAAGTATGATCAGATCAGGCCAAAATAGCTTTTCCATAAGTGTCAGATACGTGTTAAAACGGTTACCCCACGATTTCCAGCTCAGATCTTCACTTTTTCGAACAGCATCCGAAGCGTAGTGCTCTGCTGGCGCGCCATTTTCCAGAAACAAATGGCCTAATTCCGTGTTAGGCATTAACTTTCCTTCGGTAAAAAGTGCGGTACCCAGTCCTGTGCCTATCGTAATCAGCATGACTACACCGGATTGATCGGCGCCTTCGCCAAAATGTATTTCCGCCATACCGGCAGCATCGGCATCATTTAAAGCATGACACGGGCAGTGAGTGGTTTCTGTAAACAATTTATCGATATTGCAGCCTATAAATGATTTCGATATATTGGAGGCGGTTTTAGCGACGCCGTGTTGAATGGCTGCAGGGAAACCGCAGCCTACAGGTCCGTTCCAGTTAAAATGAGTGACAAGTTGCGCAAGCACTTCTGCAATTGCTTCCGGCGTAGCGGGTTTTGGTGTTTTAATCCTGTGCCGCTCTGTTATCAGTGTGCCCGTTATAGTGTCAACAATGGCACCTTTAATACCTGAACCACCTATATCTACACCGAGAATATGCATGCTACGTCCTTAAAATTAGTTATATTGCCTGTGCATTTTAGGCGAAGCCCCAGCGAATACAACCTTTAAATAGGGCTGATAGAAGCTCTTGCAGTCTGCGCTAGGTTGCCGCTAATTCAATTGAGGAGTAAGTGATGAAGCTCAGCATAACGCGTTACTTTTGCAGTCTGATTATTCCTGTCTTTACTTTAGTTTCCGCATCAGCTGTTCAGGCTGAAGGAGCACAACCTATGACGATGTGGCTCAGTTCCCCGGATTTTGTTCATCAAGGCGAAATTCCCAAACGCTTTACCTGTCAAGGCGAAGACAGCTCACCGGCAATAGAGTGGTCCGGCATCCCGGCAGAAGCCAAAAGTTTGGTGCTAATCGTTGATGATCCCGAGGCGCCCGATCCGGCTAAGCCGAAAATGACCTGGGTGCATTGGGTTCTCTATAATATTGTGCCAACGGCGACCGGATTGGCGCAGGCAGTTGCATCCGGGAGTTTGCCGGTCGGGACGCTGGAAGGTCAAAATGATTGGAAGCGCACAGGCTACGGTGGCCCCTGTCCGCCGATTGGCAGGCATCGTTATTTTCACAAATTATATGCACTGGATCTGGAATTACCCGACCTAAAACAGCCCTCTAAAGCAGAACTTGAAGCCGCGATGAAAGGACATGTTCTTGATCAAGCCGAACTGATTGGGACTTACCAGAAACAATAAAGAGGAAGTTCATGACCGTCTGTCCCTTTTTTAAAAAATATTACAGAGTCGCAGCCATGTACTTTGAAGATGTGGCGCTCAGAGCTGCTATTGCTTTATTGTTAGGGTTGAAGATACAAAAATTGGCCCATAAAAAAGCTGAGCCAGCAACAGTATTAAGTTGATTAAGGCCATACTGTCAGTTTTTGGACGATTTAACTCCAGCCCAGAAAGGACAAGGTGTTGGCGGGTAATATTACAATTTAGTGACAAGGTTATCCACAGTTTTTGGGGATAAGCGGATTGCCGGGGTCCAGAAGCCATGGACGGCGGTTACTGTTGCAACTGGCCTTTCCGTTGGGTGTCTCGGTTTTCACTTTTCAGGTTATTGCGTACCTTGTCGATTGTTACAAAGGCTATTTCACCGATTTCAATCTTCGCCGCTTTGCCTTTTCCATTTCATTTTACCCACAGCTGATTGCCGGGCCGATTTTGCATTACTCGGATGTCATGCGTCAGTTACGCGAACGCATTGATTTTGATGCCAAGCAATTTTCGCAAGGCTTATTCTTGTTTTCGGCCGGTTTATTCAAGAAAAGCGTGATAGCCGGTCGTATTGCAGAGACAGTCGATCCGTTATTTGCAGCAGGCACCGTGCTTCAATTTTTTGAATCGTGGGTAGCTGCACTGGTTTATAGCCTACAAATTTATAATGAACACAGCGCTCTCGGTCATTCAACCGGCTCTAAGCAGATAAATCCCTTTTCCACCCTGTGCTTATGAAACCACTTTTATTCCAGTATTTAACGTCTGTGGCACAATAATACGATAATTTTGATATGTCAATTTTCATGACATATAATTCCAAAAATGAAAAAGATCTCTAATTTGCAGCCCTCCGGTCAATCTGATATCCCTTTAAAATGGGATACCCGGCAACGTCTGGCCTTGATTGAAGCCACCGTATTATGGGAAGGCCGGATAACATCCAGCATATTAATGCAGCAGTTTGGTATTTCCCGAGGTCAGGCTTCCAAGGATTTTTCCTTGTACCACCAATTAGCCCAAGATAATCTGCTTTACGATCTCAATCAGAAAGCCTATGTTGCCAGTGAGACCTTCATCCCTTGTTTCATGCGCGGCACAACAGATGAATATTTACGATTGCTTGAGGCGGGCGGCTTTCTGGGGCAATCTGTCGTGTTACCCATTATGCCTAAAGGCATAGGGGTTGAAATACTCCGTCCGCCTCAGCGGAGCTTGGATTTTCAGGTGGTGCGGCTCGTGCATCAAGCCATTCGTGAAAAACGCCAATTAAATATCACCTATCAAGCAATGAACAGTGAACCGAGCGCCTTGACGCTGGAACCGCATAGCTTGATATTTAACGGTTTTCGCTGGCATATTCGCGCTTACAGTGAGACACATCAGGCTTATCGTGATTTTGTCTTAGCCAGATTTTTAAGCGCTCAATTGAAGAGCGACAAGGCCGTTAATTTTGCTGAGCAGGATATCGAATGGCAAACCTTTGAAACATTAATTATCGCGCCTCATCCCGATTTATCTGCGGCTCAACAAGCACTCATTGCTGATGATTTTGAGATGGAAAACGCTAGCTTAGCGCTGACGGTGAGACGCGCTTTAAGACCTTATTATCTGCGCATGTTGCATCTTGATGGCCTGCCGGAA
>JAGXSU010000144.1 GCA_018333785.1 Methylomicrobium sp.
GATCGTGCTTGCCCCCGCAAGCCGCTACATACTCGGCAAGAAGATGGAACTCTACGCCGGCATGGTGGAGAACATGGATTTCCACGTCGGCCGCCTGATCGACTACCTGAAGCAGATCGGCGAGTACGACAACACGATATTCATCGTGTTCGGCGACAACGGCGCCGAGGGCACCGACCTTTTCGGGATGATCGCGGGTTCCCCGGGTTCGCGCGACAACCTCTTCGCGGCGATCAACTGGTCGCAGACCCATCCCAATGCGTGGGGCGACCCGGAATCCTGGGTCGGCTATGGCCCGATGTGGGCCCAGGTGTCGATGACGCCGTTCAGCCAGTTCAAGGGCTGGCTGGCCGAGGGCGGCATCCGCAACGCGCTGATCGTCAGCGGTCCGGCCGTCAAGCGGGCCAAGGGCAGCCTTAACCACGAGCTCATGCATGTCGCCGACATCATGCCGACGCTGCTTGAAATCGCCGGTGCGAACTATCCGAAGACCCACGAGGGGCGCGAGGTGCCCGCGCTGATGGGCAAGTCCTGGGGCCAGGTGCTGGCCGGCAAGGCGGACTCGGTGCGGACCGACCAGGACTATCTGGCGTGGGAAGTCTTCGGCAACCGCGCGGTGCGCCAGGGCGAGTGGAAGCTGCGCTGGCAGATCAAGCCGTACGGCAAGAGCGACTGGGAACTGTTCAATGTCGCCAAGGACCCCGCCGAGCGCAAGGATCTCGCCGCGGAGCGCCCCGACAAGCTGAAGGAGATGCTCGCGCTGTGGGACGACTACGTGAAGGCGAACAACGTGATCCTGCCCAATCGTACCCTATTCGATACCCTGGAAAAGGACATGCCGCAACGGGTTACGGTTTATCCGGGCTTCCCGCCGCTGATCTACCAGCAGCAGTTCGTGCCGCCGAAGGACATGATGGCTGATCCCAAGCCCTGAGCGTTACTTTGTGAATATTAATTAAAAAAGAAGGAGATCTTATGAGAAACAACAAAGGTCCGATGAAACAGATTGCTTGTTTGTGGTTGATCGTCGCAACGATGCTCGCCATTGGCGCCCTCTGCCCGCAGCAGACTCTGGCCCAGGTCCCGGCGCGCTTCTACTGGGATACTCTGTCGGATGCGAATGCGGTGCCGCTCATCGTCAAATCGATGAGCGGCAACACGAACCCGTTCGACCCTTCCCATACCGTGACGCCGGGAGCGAGCTTCGACGCTACCTTGGCCCTAGGGGGTTATGCGCGCACCTTTTCTTTGTTCGATCGAGCGGCCATGGCTGCGGTCCTCCTGCCCATGGGGCGAATCTCGGGCGATGTCACAGTGGCAGGGAAGACATTCAATCAATCGACCAAAGGATTCGGCGACCCGATGCTCGAGTTCAAAATCAATGTCCTCGGCCCGCCGGCGCAGAAGAACATCCCCGACGTCCTGCGCTATGAGCCGGGGTTCTCTGTCAACCTGCTCGCCGACCTGTCGATTCCGATCGGCGAGTACGACAACGACCAGCCTTTGAATATCGGGCAGAACCGCTGGTATGGGCGCCTGGGAATGCCCGTCGTCTGGCAGCTCGGCCCGTGGGTGCCGGGCCGGCGGACGACTTTGGAGTTCCTGCCCGCCGTGTGGTTTTTCGGCGAGAATGACGACTATGTCGGGCAGACGTTGAAGGCCGATCCCTTGTTCCAGCTGGACGCGCACCTGACGCGCGACCTGACCGAGCGCTTCTGGGGGGCGATCGACGGCACCTGGTACTACGGCGGCAAAGCGAGCATCAACGGCGTTGCGGGGGAGCAGCTCAATAACCTCGGCTTCGGACTCACGCTCGGGTACCAGATCAACGACAACCTGAGCGTCACCGCCGGCTACTTGTCGACCGTGAACGACAGCGATCCCGGGGACCTTCAAATGGACAGGTTCATGGTCTCGCTGACCTATGGCTGGCATACGATGATGGAAGGCATGCGACGGTTGAAGTAATAGAAATAAGACAATATTGCCGAGAGATGGCTACCGTGACAATTGGTAATCGGCAACTTAGGTGAGGTCGCCTTTATTTAAGGCCAAAGCAGAAAAATAAATTGCTAAATACATAATAACTGGCCGAAGGATAATTATTTATTTTCACTTGGACTGCTTAGCTAAAAAAGGCTTCAGCTTTGCGTGTTTGATGAAGAAGTGTTACAGGTGAAATTGATTCTCAAAATTCAATAGTAGTGGCTGAACTCCGCGTTTATCAGTTACTCCCATGGGCGTTTATAAACAGAAAGTAGTTGAGTTGTAGTTCGGCTTTCCTGATGGTAAATGTTTTTAATCGTTACATATTGTATGCGCTACTCGTTAAAACAACACCGAAGTAAACTGCTGCAACTCCAGCAATAATATAGGTGATGGAGGTTAGTTTCCTTACGGACTCGTTTCTCTTTGCTAGGGATACAATGCCTGAGATGAATGCAACCACCCCAACCAAAATAAGGTTAATTCCAAAGACAAGATTGAAAATATTATTAAGAGTGCCCATTTAGTACTTTGAGAAATAAAAACGAACAATTATTGTATGTAGTCTGACCCATTATAATAAATGAACTCAATAAAGATTTCAGAAGGACTGTTTACAGTTTGCTCCTTAATCAAGTCAACAAGGCAGATAGTTTTCAAAATGTGCTGAGTCCAGCCACAAGCACAACAAGTCAAAAGTGCTGAGGACTTTGAATTGATAACATGGCTTATTATTAAAGAGGAATGTAAGTCAGATCGTAATCTGGGACCTCAAAATGGAGGCAAGATGAAAGAACTTATTCTTGTAGAACTGATAGAAGAGAAAATATATATGATCCGCGGCCACAAGGTAATGGTAGACAGGGATTTGGCTGAACTGTATGGCGTAGAGACACGTGTGTTGAATCAGGCGGTACGCAGAAATCTTGACCGGTTCCCTGACGACTTTATGTTCGCTCTTACCCGTGATGAGATCATGAACTTATCACAACTTGTGATAAGTTCCCGTATCAAACACGCGCCGAATGTCTTTGTCTTTACCGAGCAGGGAGTGGCCATGCTTTCCAGCGTTCTGAACAGCAAACGTGCAGTGCAGGTTAATATCGCTATCATGCGAGTCTTTGTGAAACTCCGTGAAATGATTGCCTCCAGTAAAGACCTTTCACGGAGACTTGATGACCTTGAGAAGAAATACGATGAGCAGTTTAAAGTGGTTTTCGATGCCATACGGCAGCTCATGTCCCCCGCAGCAACCAAAAAAGGGCAAATAGGTTTCAAGCAACCGGGGAAATGAACAATCTCAAGACAGAAATCCAATCTTCTCTCATTAATTTTAGCAGTGGTGCTTTACTCAATAATTCCAAATCTCTTCTGAGCATTCTTGGTTACGACAGTGACCGCACGATCCATCTCTCGCCGAACAACTACAAAGGCTTTTCTGAGTACTTCCAGATTGAGCAAACAAGTTTCGTTTCTGAAAAGGCAAAGGTCAAAGAATGGCAATCTATAGACATTATCTTCCATCTAACAGAAGACGACATTAAGAGAAGCCATTCCCTTTTGAGACAAAACAGTATAACGATAAGATCATAGAATCCTATCTTTTCTTTGCCTTATCTCTGACAGGAGACAAATACACCCGTGGCGATCTCGTAAGGATCACAAGGGAGATTAACAAGCTCACGACCATGCCGGCAATGGTTCTTTTCAAATATAACAATTATTTGACCGTTACCGTTATTGACTGCAGACTTCACAAGCGGGAGAGCACAAAGGATGTACTTGAAAAAGTTACCCTCATCAAAGACATTAATATTTCAAAACCTCACCGCGCACATATCGAAATACTCCATGATCTTTCCTTTACTCAACTGCAAGACAAGCACAGCTTTTCAAACTTCATTGATCTTCATAATGCATGGAGAAAGACGCTTGACACATCAGAACTGAATAAGAAATTCTTCCGCGAGCTTGCCAACTGGTACTTCTGGGCATTAAGCAATGTCGAATTCCCGGATGATGCTGAAAAGAACAAGGATATTCGGAATGCGACAAGTGTTATCCGTCTGATAACACGGCTCATCTTCATCTGGTTCGTAAAGGAAAAGGGGCTTATCCCAGAAGATCTCTTTAATCAGTTGAAGCTCAAGAGCCTTCTCAAATTTACAGACAGGAAGCAGAGCACCTACTATAAGGCGATACTCCAGAATCTCTTCTTTGCCACTCTGAATACGGAGATGAACAGGGATAAGGCCGGAAGCCGGAAATTCAGGGGCAAAAACAAAGGCGATGGAAGAGATCAGCACTACATGATCCACAATGTCTTAAGATACGAAGATTATTTTGTAAACCCTCAGGACACCCTGAAGAAATATTTCGAGGACATCCCATTCCTCAACGGCGGTCTTTTTGAATGTTTGGATAAGGAAATAGCCCCCACTGCGGAAAAGACATCCTCACGTATCCCCCTTCATCCCCCTTTGCCAAAGGGGGAGCTGAGGCTGACCCGATTTTGTAGACACACCGAAAAGCTTGATAAACTAAGCGAAGGAGGTGTGTCAGATGGCAGACAAAAGAGGACGGGGATCGTATACGCGGGAGTTCAAGGAAGATGCAGTACGATTGGTCACAGACAAAGAGATGCCGGTAGCCCAGGTTGCATTGGACCTTGGGATTCACGAAAACACAATCTACAAGTGGATAAGGCATTATAAGGCAGATCCGGCAGGGGCATTTCCCGGGAAGGGTCGTTTTAAGCCACAGAACGAGGAGATGCGGCAGCTTCAGCGAGAGAACGAGGTATTGAGGGAGGAGCGCGATATCTTAAAAAAAGCCTTGGCCATCTTCTCAAAACACCGCGTATGATCTATAAGTTCATAGATGAGCACCGCTCCGTACACGCGGTGGAGAGGATGTGCCGGATACTGGGGGTCACAAGGAGCGGATACTATGGATGGCTGCGGTATGG
>JAGXSU010000145.1 GCA_018333785.1 Methylomicrobium sp.
TTTGAGCCGATTGGGCGTTTACAATCCTAATCTGCCGTTTATCGGTTCACCCCTGTCGGTTCAACAAGGTGAAGTGGTAGGTATTCTAGCCGCGCAACCCGAGAATGCGCGTTTTTTAGGCGAGAAAGCCCGTTTTTTGGAAATGGTCGCGAATCTCATCGCGCAAAGCGTCAATATGCTGCGCATCCTGGAACGCAAACAAAACGAGCTGACGAGTGAACGGGATTATCTCAAACAAACGCTGGTCCGTAATTATCGGTTCGAAAACATCATTGGCCATTCCGAGCCCATGCTAAAAGTGTTTGACATCATACGGCAGGTCGCAAAATGGAATACGACCGTGCTGATTCGCGGCGAGTCAGGCACCGGCAAGGAAGTCGTCGCCAACTCCATCCACTTTAATTCGGCCTGCGCCAATGGGCCTTTCCTAAAGCTCAACTGCGCGGCGCTACCCGACACGTTACTGGAATCTGAATTATTCGGCCATGAAAAAGGCTCGTTCAGCGGCGCGATCGGCCTGCGCAAAGGACGCTTCGAACTGGCAGACAACGGCACCTTGTTTCTGGACGAAATCGGGGAAATATCGGCTTCATTTCAAGCCAAATTATTACGGGTACTGCAAGAAGGTGAATTTGAACGGGTAGGCGGCGTTAAAACGCTGAAAGTCCATGTTCGCGTCATCGCGGCAACCAACCGAAATCTGGAAGAAGAAGTTGCGGAAGGCCGATTCCGGGAAGACTTGTATTACCGGCTTAACGTAATGCCGCTCTATATGCCGCCATTGCGCGAGCGTATCGAGGACATTCCTGAACTGGCGGAATTTTTACTGAACCGTATCTCCAGCCAGCAAGGCGGCAGGCATCTGGAAATCAAGGAAAGCGCACTGCGGATCCTGATGAAACATTATTGGCCCGGCAATGTAAGAGAACTTGAAAACAGGCTGGAACGTGCCGCTATCATGAGCTCAGACGGCATTATCGATCGTGATGTTATCGCCAGTACCGGACTTGAAAGTGAAATAGGCATGACAATGAACACCTACCCCATCAAACCGGTTGATTTGGACGATGACAATCTGGATGAACGCGAGCGCGTTATCGCCGCGCTTGAACAAACCGGCTGGGTACAAGCCAAAGCTGCCCGGCTGCTGGAAATGACGCCGAGACAAATCGCCTACCGCATTCAAACGTTGAAGATACATGTCAAGCAGATTTGAACAGCGACCAAAACCTTAAATTCGTGTATTGATCCTAAAAACCTAAATTGAATAGTTAGATAAACGAAGCGCCGAATCGACCCTCCGGTAATTTTAGGCCCACCCTGAATAGCAGCATTGTAGGATGGAGTGAGGAACGAACCGCGTCGGTCGCGATCGATGCGGTTCCTATCGTCACCGCATCCTCCAGCCCTAAGTGGAACATCAGCGGATGCCAATTCCAAAGACCATTACGCCAACGATCTTCGGCGTCTCAGCAGGCCAAGTGCAGTTACGGCTATCCCAAAAAGAGCGAAGCTGCCGGGAATTGGAACAACAGTGGGATCAGGAACGGCCAATGGGTAATGAGTTCCAGACTCCGCAATCAAGGAGATATTCGGAACTTCATTTCCAAATATATCGGTAGCCGCAATGCTGGATAGAATCGATGTGTTTTCAAAAAAAGCATCAGCATCCAGCTGGAAGAAAGTAGGCGGATTTAATCTATTATAGCCGCCGCCGGCGGTCACCGTATTTGAGACACTAAGCTTGAACGGAACGCCAAACGTAAAAATCAAAGCATTAGGGCCATCTGGGAGCAGATCATAGGTGCCCGCCTGTTGGGCAACAATGCCGCCGCCATATAGATTATTCAAGCTGACCGAGATCCTAAGATCGGCTTGACCGTTGACATCGCCTCCTCCAGTAGAGACTATGTTGACTGATCCACCGCCGGTCAGGCTAAACCCTAGTTTCAGCCTTCCCAGGCCACCCCCGCCATTGATTGTCCATGTATCTATAAACTCGCCACTTGCATAAGCTCGATAAGCACCTCCGAAAATACCTGGATCTTGCTCTTGGACATATAAATTTGCATAGCCGTGAAAGATACCGAAATCTTGTAAAGCCGCTGCGGAAGCTGAGAATTCAGTATTAACATTGTTTATTCTGAAAGGAACATTGATACCTGATCCCACTCCACTCACGCCACTTCCGCCAATTACAGCTACGCCATCGCCGTCTGCATTACCTGTTCCGCAGTTTAGTCGTGGGGCTGAGGCGAGACCAAAGAAACCGTTACACACTCCCGACTCGGCTGAAATAGATGCTGCCTGAGCAGTTGATGACAGAATCGCCAAGGAAATACAGCCGTACAATATTCGTTTATTGACCATTTTGACCTTCCTGTTTTATCAAACTGTGGATTTATGACTCGACCATCAAGGATTTACAAGGTACCAATAGAATACCAAAATAATCATGGTCTCATAGCAATTATTTTGTTGATCAAGGTATTACGTGAACAAAGTCGAACTGGAGATCGATCTGGATCTTAAGTCTTAGTCCTGTAGGATGCGGTTCCTATAGTCACCGCATCCTCCGGCCCAAGATAAGATGCAATAGACTATCTGAAGCCTATTCGACCCTGCTAACATACCCTGCATGAATATTGATTATTTAATTGTGGGACAAGGGCTTGCAGGCAGTTTGTTGGGCTGGGAGTTGATCCAGCGGGGCTGCAAGGTTTTGGTCGTTGATTCCGGCGCTAACAATGCCTCGCAAATTGCAGCGGGATTGATCAATCCGGTCACCGGGCAGCGTTTTGTCAAAGCCGATGAAACCAATCAACTGATGGCGTTCAACAGAACGTACTACCATCAACTGGCTCAGCATTTCGGACAAGATTTTCTTCATGAAAAGCGAATGCTGCGGCTGTTGCGTGATGAAACCGAATACCGTTTCGCATTGAAACGTCTAAAAGATTCCCGATACCGGCCCTATTTGGCCTCTTTGCTGCCGCCTGACCGATTGGAAATCCCGTGTCATCACCTGCGCGCAGTCCTGGTTCAGAAACAAACCAGCTATTTGCTGACGCGGCCTTTACTGGCATGCCTGCGCGAATTCTTTATGATTAACGGGCATTTCCGGCCCACTCTTTTCAATTATTCGGACGTTCAATTGACTCCGTCGCTAAGCTGGCAGGATATCAGGCCCAACCGCATTATTTTTTGTGAAGGCTATCAACTGATCAATAACCCCTGGTTTAACTGGTTACCTTTACAACCGGCAAAAGGTGAAATTCTGACGCTGGAAAACCCAACAAAAATACCCCCGCTCATGCTCAATTTCGGGCATTGGCTGGTACCGCTGGACGACCATCGAATCCGGCTGGGAGCAACATTCATCAGAAACGACCTCAGTCTTGAACCTACCCAACAAGGTGAAAAATTACTCATGGACTCACTTTACCGATTGACCGGTTTTTTTAACAAAGCCAAGATTATTGCAAGCGATGCGAATATTCGCCCTTGCACTAGCGACCGCATGCCATTTGTCGGCAGCCATCCCAAGTATTCGCAACTGTCGGTTTTCAATGGCTTTGGCGCCAAAGGAAGCCTGCAAATACCGTGGTACAGTGCCCATCTTGCCGACAGTTTAGTCGCGGACCAACTCATTTCTCCCTCTTGTGACATCAAACGACACTATGCCTCGCATTTCATTGGTTAACCTGATCCACAACCGCCTGGATACTCTGCTGCATAACGGGGATACCGTGATAGACGCCACAGCCGGAAACGGGAATGACACCTGCTTTCTTGCTGAAAAAATTGCGCCGGATGGCCGGGTCTACGGGTTTGACATCCAGGATCAAGCACTGGAAAAAACCCGTAGTGCACTGGTTCATCGGCATCTGGCGGCCTATGCAGTGTTGATCAATGCCAGTCATGCCGATATGAAACAATGGATTCATTCATCGCATGTCGGGCAGATCAAAGCGGTACTGTTCAATCTGGGCTATTTGCCGGGCGGGGACAAATCAGTCATCACAACCAGCGAATCAACACTCGCCGCCCTGGCGGTTTCTTTAGAATTGATTTCAACCGATGGCATTGTTTCTATCCTGGCCTATCCCGGCCATGCCGGAGGGAGTCAAGAAACCGGCCGAGTCCGTGAAGGGTGCCTAAACCTTGATAAGGCCCGTTATTCAATGGAAATTATTTACAGCGATGAGCAAAACCCTCAGGCGCCTGTGCTGTTTTGGATAACGGCCAGGGCACAAGATTGAGCGATTCTGCTACTGCAATTGCCCTGTTTTTTTATGGGTAGATATGCAGGCATGTTAAAGACATCATTAGAAGCTATGTTTGCCTAAATGATTGCCGTTGTTCGGGTAGGGATGACGCCCACTACTATAGTGAACAGTGCTTTATTTAGGCTATGTTCGCGTTAGTAGTTGAAAGTAAATCAACACCGTCATTCCGGCATGGATTGCCGGAATCCAGGTCACAAGGATGTGAAAGCCCAACGCCATCCATGGCTTCTGGACCCCGGCAATCCCTGCCGGGGCGAC
>JAGXSU010000146.1 GCA_018333785.1 Methylomicrobium sp.
CAGGCTGGGAAGTTAGCCCAGGCGCTCGAAACCCATGCCTGGGATGGCGACTGGTATTTGCGTGCCTATTACGATGATGGTTCGCGTTTGGGGTCGCACAAAAATAGCGAGTGCCAGATCGATTCGATCGCGCAGTCATGGGCGGTCTTATCGGGCGCGGCAGATTCAACGCGGGCAATGAAAGCAATGGAATCTGTCAACCAAATGCTGGTGAAACCAAATGAGCAAATGATCCTGTTGTTCACTCCGCCCTTCGACAAGTCCGCGCGCGACCCCGGTTACATCAAAGGTTATTTACCCGGCGTGCGCGAAAATGGCGGACAGTATACCCACGCCGCCATCTGGACCGCGTGGGCGTTTGCCAAACTCGGGCAGGGGGATCGGGCTGTGGAGTTGTTCCATATGTTGAACCCTGCCAATCATTCGGATACGCCTGCAAAAGCGGAGACCTACAAGGTGGAACCGTATGTGATCGCCGCCGATATTTACAGCGTCCCCCCGCACACGGGCCGCGGCGGCTGGACGTGGTACACCGGTTCTTCGGGCTGGATGTACCGTCTGGGACTTGAAGCCATTCTGGGGATCACCAGAGTGGGGAATGCGCTTAACATCAACCCGTGCATCCCACGCCATTGGCGCGGATTTAAAGTGAAGTATCGCTTTGGGACAACCCACTACAAGATTATTGTGGAGAACCCGCATAACGTCAGTCGCGGAATCCGGGAGGTCATGTTGGATGGGAATCTGCTGACGGACAACCTGGTTTCGCTGATGGATGACGGCCGCCTGCATGAGGTGCGGGTTGTGATGGGATGAGACCATCAGCAATTTGTGTTGCTTTAAATCGAACGACACCCCCGAAAGAATAATTTCGGAGGTGTCGTGTTTTATCTGGAGCGATAAGCTAAATTTATAATTTCGTTGGCATAAGCATGTCCCGCTTACGATGATGATATCTGCATTGCTTCCAGGACTTTCTTAAGCAGCGCCAGATTCTCCCTGAGCTGTTTCCTGATCATTTTTTCAAGGATGTTTTCGTTGAACTGGGACAAATCGACAGCCTTCACCTGTGTGGATATGTTGACCTTTGTGCCCCCGTTGCTCATCTCGAAGGTGTAGGAAATGTGTGAATTCAACGGACCCGAAAGGGACTTAAATCCATATTTCTTGCCCGGCTCATATTCTGTCAACTCAAAGGTGCTTAAGTTGCGGCGTCCCATTAAATGCCCAATACTTCTGAAAAAAGACCCGATGACACCGACCTCTCTGGATAATCGGCTGGACGCCAAAGTACCGAACTGCCATTGAAAATCATTCTCTGGCGTGCTTACAAAGTCGAATACCTGATTGATGGGCCGGTAAATTGTCGTATTCGTATTAATATTGATCATTTATTCCTTTTTCACAATGTACAGGATTTTCACGGCTTGTAAGGCGGGTCTTTAATGCCGCGTTGCGCTCTCAACTTGACCAGATGAACAATTAATATACGTTCATACACGACATACCCGTCGAACATGCTGATTGCCCGGTCGGCTTCGCTTTGTGCGCTCATGGTAACAAAGGCGTATCCTTTGGATGCGCCGCTTTTCCCATCTGTCAATATTTCCGCTTCGATGACGTCTCCGGCTCGTGAAAACAAGTCGCTCAAGTCGTTCTGTGTCATAAGCCTGGGCAAATTCCCCACATATAACTGTATATTCATGGCTGCTTTGTTTCGACGTTTACTACTTCAGGCTTGCAAGCGGTTATATGCCAACTCTAAGTTGACGAAGGATGGCTGCCAGGCCCGCATCATCGGCTGGTTCAGCGACCCATAGCGTGATCTTCCCTTCTTTGACGGTCACCTTTGTCTTTGCAATTTTTGCGGAAACGTGTTTATTGGTGACGGGGACTACGCCCATGTTTACAATGACCAGGTCGAGCGGACCTTTATGGGTTCCGCTCATTTGTGTTGTAGACCTCACAACGTCGCCGTTGGCGCCGATCACCTTAAAGTGATAGTCCAGATCCGGGAATGCCGCCTTCAGGTTGACGCTCATTTCAAGCCACGTGTCCTTGCCGATCGGCTCAGAAACTGGACCGCTGAACTGGAAATCATTCGCGAGCATGGCGCCTGCATTCTCAAAATCACCCTTCTGGATGGAATCCATGAGGGTTTGGACAATTTCTCTTTTATTCATAATGTATTCCTTCACTACTGCTAGTCGTGCCAATTCCGAATAAGCGGGCTTGGATTTTATTGGATATTCCCTATGGAATACCCTCCGTTTCCCCCGAATGAGAAACTCACTGTTGATTTAATGCCTTAATGAGTGTAACACACTAATCATCCAAAAAACGCGGCAATAAAATCGGTGTTTGTAGTATTGCAGGGCGAAGTCAGGCGCGTGTTGTTGGAAAACGCCTGCGCCGGGGGCAACCTTGCGCTGTAAGGGTAGAAACTCACTGCAAAAAACCTTGTTTATTGCAGTAAAATTAATGCCATTAAGAATGAATCGATGGATTCTCCGTTTTCGAGCAAGAGGCAGCGCGTATGATGGAAGGCTCAAACCGACCGCCAAACGAAGCAGGTGACTGGCAGTATCGAAGTATTTTCGACGCTGCCAATGACGGGTTGATCATCGTCGATTTGGAATGGGGGCTTGTAGTGGAGGCGAACCCTGCCGTGTGTGCGATGCACGGCTATGTGCGCGAAGAGTTCATCGGGCTGCCGCTGACCGCCTTCCTACACCCCGACAGCCATCAGGTATTCAACGAATATGCCCGCGCATTTCAGGCGGGCGGCGGATTCGATACGCGCACCTTGCATGTGCGGCGGGATGGCTCGACCTTTCATGCCGCGTGGCGCGTGACGACATTCGAGTATCAGGGTCGTCCATGCCTGTTGGGGAGCGTCCGTGATGTCAGCAATCGGATTGAAGCGGAACAGAGCCTCAGTCAGCGTGTCGCGACCCGCACGCATGAGCAGGCTGCGCTGTTGGGGATCTCTCATACCTTGGCATCCACGCTCGAACTCCAGCCGGGCTTGATCCTCGATCAACTGCGCGAGATCATCGAATATAACCATGCCGGACTGTTCTCCCTGGAAGACTCAAGCCTGATCACATTGGCGATGCGCGGAACGCCGAAACTGGAAGAGTCCGTGCCGATTCGTATCCGCCTGAATGGACCCGAGACTCTGGCGAAACTGTTCAACAAACACCGTCCCATTCGCATCGCGGATGTGTGGAGCGGCAACCCGCAGGCGAAATTCCTGCGTTTGCTGTTGGATGACGGGGCGGCTGTCCTGCTCGAAGGGATGCGCTCGTGGATGTGGGTGCCGCTGGCGGTGAAAAGCCGCATCATCGGCGGCGTGGGCGTGGCGCACGAAAAACAGGATTTTTTCACGCCTCATCACGCCGATTTGGCGTTGAGTGTCGCCAACCAGGCAGCCATCACGATGATCAACGCGGAACTGTATGGA
>JAGXSU010000147.1 GCA_018333785.1 Methylomicrobium sp.
TCGCAAGATTGCCGCGTTCTTCAGGGAGCTTCGGTCAACTGCGGAGCAGTTGACCGCGATCCAGCGCTGGTACCGAATCTTGAGTTTAGCGCTGGTTAAGTACCTCAAGGGGCGTCAATTGCAGCCGCCGGAATGCCTGCCAGCGCCTGCTTAGTGGATTCAACCGCTCTTTTTAGGTTCATGTGAACACGCAAAAAGTCGATGATCTGGATGAGCGTGCCGAGAGAATGTTCAGAATTAAAAGACCGCTAAGTTTCACCAATCGGGAACGTTGATACGCAATTAAAGGAAGCATCAAGAAAGTCGCGACAAGATTCTTCCTTTACTTGAACCCTAAAGCGGCGAGCAATTAACCCCACTCCTTTATTTCATTCAGATAATTGCCGACAGCATTGACGATGAGCTGATGCTTTTTTTCCAGCAATGAAGCCAGCAAGAGTACCGCCAAGCCTAAGCTGATTGAAAATAGCCAAGGTGCGTTGCTATAAGCATCGACCACATAACCGCAGTAAAACAAAATGCCGCCTAAAACATTCAGTTGCCCCAGAAAGAAGGGAGCTTTTTCGCGAAATTTCAGCCCGCCCGTCACAACCAAGGCGATGCCGGTTGATAATGCCAATAACGGCGCAAAGGCTTGGTTATTCAACAAAGCGGTGAAAACCAAGCCCGTCGCTAATACCGATCCCAGCGAACGGTAAGCTTTAGCGTGATAAACCACTTGGGTCGATAGCGCAAACATCGCGATGGCGACCGGGATCGCCACAGTGTAAAAGTTATTGGGTAGGCCAAAATGGTGCACGGTCATCGGACCTATCAACAAGACGGCAACCGTGCCGGCGCATTGGCTTAAATAAACGACAAGTGCTGATTGTGTGTACTGCTTGACAGCAACGATGCCGACGGTGGCAGTCATGGTAGCAAGGGCCATCGCCAACCAGTATGACAGGGGGTATAACAGACTTCTGCCGAGGAGTATCAACAAGGGCAAGCTTACCAAAGCTCTTGCGGTTAGGCCTTCGGTCAGTTTCATCGTACTGTCCGATTGGAATCTGCGCTCGATAAGGCTTAGCGCGGCAAATAACACAATAAGCATTACCGGCAAGCCAAAGCCTTCCCGAATCGGCAAAAGCAAGGCCAGATTGCCGAGTAAGGCCGCTTGCATCAGGGTTTTCACCTGACGTTTCGCGAGCATGGAAAAACTGGTGTAGCTGACGGCAACCAACAGCAATGCGGTAATGCCTAAATCAACGGCAATTAAAGCCGGATGGACATCGCCAAATTGCAGCCAACTATAGTCCGGTTGCGGTGCCTGAGCTCCTTGCACGTAGGCATACACCATCGCACTGACTTGGGATACCTGCACGGGCAAAAAGGCCGCGCCCAAGGCGAAAAACAAGCGGGCTCCGGTGCGCTCCTGTAACCAATAGTTGCACACCAAACCGCCAACACACAGCGCCAAAACGATCGCCAAACTCACCCAATAACGGTAAGCGGGCAATAAATCGGCATGACTTTGAAACATAAAACCGACCGCCGAAAGAATAATCAGCAGACTGCCAGCCCAACGCAGATAACGGATGATTTGGCGACTGGATGATTGCGGTATGGTTTCGTTTGGGGCACTGACTTCTGTCGAAGCCAAGTGATAATTACTGATAGCCATGATAAGTGTCCTATTCGGTGGGGGTTTGGGTGGTGAGTTCGTCGAGCAGCATTTTCAATTCCAAGGTGCTTTCTTCCTGCTCAAACTCATCGGCAAAACTGTCTTTGATGGCCGCTAACGGGCTATTAAGTTCCGTGCTAATGACCGACTGTTCCCAGCGTTTAAAAATCGCTTGCGCCCCGGTTGAGGGGTTGAGGGGTTCGGCACGTAACGAAGTGTGTAACTGAATCCGGTTTTGCCGGGCGGATAGCACCTCTTTTTGCGTGTACAACGCGTGTAACTGTGCCTGGATATCCGCCAAATCTCTCTGGCATTGGTCGAATTGCGCCTTGGCCTTAGCGAGTTCCGGCTCGATTGTCTTCATTTGCTTTTGGACCTGGAGCAAGCGTTTGACACATTCCAAAGCCTTGGCTTCGTCTTGGTCCTTGATTTTAACTGCCCGACTCGTCCAAATTTCAGCTTGTTTATTCAGGTCGGACCGCTTTGTTTCAAACTGTTGAATTATCTCTTGGAGACGATGCTGGTGGAGGCGGGTTTTACCTTGGAAAGCTTCCAATTCCTTGATGGCGACCCCGGCGACGGCTTCGTGGTTTTCAAAATCGTCGGCGACTTCGTCCAATTGGGCTTTCAAGGTAACAAAAATACGTTTTAAACTGTTCATAAAGCTATCCTATCAATGTGTGATGACAGATAGGTTTTAGCAATAAGAGAGCCAGTTATTTAATGCATTAAATAACAATGAGTTAACCCGCTATACATTGGCCAAAGTTTAAAATATAGTCATAAATTGCATGCACTCTATACATAAAATGAACAAACTAAATTCAGAACAGCACGCCGTTTTTGCCAAAATCGCAGCGTTAGCGTTTGTAAACCCCTTCAGCAGCGAACGAGAACGGGTCGATTGGCAAATACTCAACCTGCACCCACAAGCCTTTTCGGCTGTCGAGCGACGAAAATTAGTGATCGAAACAATAAATAGCCAGTTCCAGAACTTGAACCGGCAACAACGTTTCGATATCCGTCATTATCAAGGCAAAACCCAAGCGGTAATGCAGTTGGCTTGGCTGGTTAAAGTTTTTTACAGCTATCAACCAGGCTTTGATGATTTTATCAAGGCGCAGCAACAAGCCGGGGACAAGGCCCTGGCTCTGCCGTTTGCCAAGGCCCTTAGTGAAGAATTTGAACTGGCAGGTTTTACCCAACAACAAGCATCACACACCATCGCGCTCTTGTTCCAATTGCAGCGTGCCTTTCGCTTTATTGAAGAAGCGGTTTCCGGCACCAGTTCGGCCATTGTCGAATTACGGACGCGGCTTTGGAATAATATTTTCACCTTTAATCCGGAGTGGTACCTCAACTACCTGTGCAAGCGTATGGAGGATTTTTCGCTGTTATTATTGGGCGCAACTGGGACGGGCAAAAGCCGGGTGGCGAAAGCGATCGGTTGCTCGGGGTATATTCCTTTCGATGCCTCAACGGGTAAATTTATGGAAAGCTTTACCGTATCGTTCAGGGCGATCAACCTGTTGCAATTTTCCACGGGTGTATTGGAATCGGAATTGTTTGGCCACAAAAAAGGCGCATATACCGGGGCAATCGACAACCATCCCGGCTTGTTCGCCAAATGCAGCAAGCACGGCTCGGTGTTTATCGACGAAATCGGTGAACTCGACATTCCCATTCAGGTTAAATTGCTGAATGTCTTGCAAGACCGTCTGTACAGCCCGGTTGGCAGCCATGAGCAACGCCGGTTTGAAGGCCGGATTATCAGTGCCACTAACCGGCCGATCGAACAATTAATGGCATCAGGACACTTTAGAAAAGATTTTTACTACCGCTTATGTTCTGACGTGATTACCTTGCCTAACTTACAGGAGCGCCTCAGCCAAGATTCCGATGAATTGCGGGCATTAATCACCAGCTTAGTACACCGGGTCATTGACTCACCGGAAGCGGAACTCATTGACAGGATTGAAGCCCGTATTCGGGAAGTCGTCCCCAAAA